>NZ_JOGP01000024.1:0-115894 GCF_000719505.1 Streptomyces sp. NRRL B-3229
CCCTTCGGTCTTGCGTTTCCGACTCTATCAGACCGTTTCCGGTTCCGATTTCCTCGGTGCTTTCCAGGTTCCCGCTTCCGCGTTTCCCTTTCCGGCGGTCCCAACATTATCAGAAGTTTCGGGCCGGACTGACCGGCCATCTGTTTCCGATTTATCGGGAGGAGCTCCTGCGAAATCGAGATTTCCAGAAGCAGATAGATACTAACCTCTGCCGAGCGGGATGAACCCGGCTCCAGGCAACTGTTCGAATCTACCTCCCCGCATGGTCCGTGTCAACGGCTCCTGTGGGGCGAAGGAGACAGTAGCAGCTCACCACGGTCGCCTGCACATCAGGCGGCTGTGGGCACCCCGGCGCTGCGCTCGGCCGCCTCGACGTCGCCGGTGTCACCGGCACGCGCGGCTCGTCCGCCCAGGACGAATACGTAGGCGAGAAAGGCCAGCTCGGCGACTACCCCTATGGCGATGCGGGCCCAAGTGGGCAGGCCAGAGGGGGTTACGAAGCCCTCGATGGCCCCAGAGACGAAGAGGACCAGCGCGAGGCCTATCGCCATGCCCACGGCGGCTCGGCCCTCCTCGGCCAGTGCGGTGCGCCGGGAACGGGGGCCCGGGTCTATCAAGGTCCAGCCGAGGCGCAGTCCGGTGCCGGCGGCGACGAAGACCGCGGTGAGCTCCAGGAGACCGTGCGGGAGTACAAGGCCGAGGAAGGTGTCCAGGCGGCCGGCCGAGGACATCAGGCCGATGCCGACGCCGAGGTTGAGCATGTTCTGGAAGAGGATCCACAGGACCGGAAGGCCCAGGAAGACTCCGAGGACGAGGCACATGGCAGCGGCCTGTGCGTTGTTCGTCCACACCTGGGCGGCGAAGGAGGCCGCGGGGTGGCTGGAGTAGTAGGTCTCGTACTGGCCACCGGGGCGGGTGAGCTCGCGCAGTTCGCTGGGGGCTCCTATGGAGGACTGGACCTCGGGGTGGGTGCCGATCCACCAGCCCAGCAGTGCTGCGACGACCGTGGAGAGCAGTGCGGTGGGCACCCACCAGTGGCGGGAGCGGTAGACGGCGGCGGGGAAGCCGTGGGCGAGGAAGCGTGTGACATCGCGCCAGGAGGCGCGGCGGGTTCCTGTGACGGCACTGCGCGCGCGTGCCACGAGCTGGCTGAGTCGACCCGTGAGCTGGGGATCAGGGGCGCTGGACTGGATCAGGGAGAGGTGGGTGGCGGTGCGTTGGTAGAGGGCGACGAGTTCGTCCGCCTCAGCGCCGTTGAGGCGGCGTCGGCGCCCCAGCAGGGCGTCGAGGCGGTCCCACTCGGCTCGGTGGGCGGTGACGAAGACGTCGAGGTCCATCGGTGTGCCAGCTCCTCGGCTGATCGTCGGCTGCCGTCGTGAGAGTCAGCTTGTCGTACTGCGGCGCGATGCGCCCTCAGCTTGGCAGACTGGCCGTCCAAGAGGCGGTGCAGGGGAAGGACGGCGGGCGTGAGTGAGCTGGTGACGGGCGAGGCGGTGGCGCTGGAACTGCGCCCTGCGAGGCTGCCCAGCAGGGCGTTGGCCGTGCTGATCGATCTGGCGCTGGCCATGGCTGTGTACCTTGCCGTGACCGTCGCGCTGGTGGCCGCTTCCGCCTCTCTGGACGACGCGGCTCAGGTCGCGATCTCGATCGCTGCGTTTCTGCTCGTGCTGGTGGGCGGACCGATCGCGGTCGAGACGTTGAGTCACGGTCGGTCCTTGGGGAAGCTCGCCGTCGGGCTTCGTGTGGTGCGGGACGACGGTGGGCCGATCCGGTTCCGGCATGCGCTCGTGCGGGGCGCGATCGGGGTCGTCGAGATCGTGATGACGTTCGGGGTCGTCGCCTGTACCGCCTCGCTCGTCTCGGCACGGGGGCGGCGGCTGGGTGATGTGTTCGCGGGGACGCTGGTCGTACGGGAGCGGATTCCCGTCGCGCCCAGCGGTTTCGTGCCGCCGCCTCCGCCCTGGCTGGCCGGGCGGTTCACGGAACTCGACCTGTCGGCGGTCCCCGACGGTCTGTGGCTTGCCATCCGGCAGTACCTGACGCGGATGCACCAGCTGGACCAGCAGGTCGGCTTGGCCATGGCGGCGCGACTGGCGTCCGAGCTGGCGGCGAGTACCGGGACTCCGGCTCCGCAGGGGGTGCCGCCGGGCGCGTATCTGGCGGCGGTGGTGCAGGAGCGGCAGGCGCGGGAGGCCCGGAGGGCCTTCGGCGGCGGTACGGCGGGGCCGGCTAAGGCGGCGCACGCATCGGCGTCGTCACCTGTGGCGGGGTACGGACCTGCGGCCGGGGTGCCAGGGGGCTACCCGTATCCAGGCGGGCGACCCGCGGCCGCGCCCTCCCCCCAACCGCCCGTGGCGTACGGCAGGGCAGCGGCTCCCGGTGCGGGAGGTCCCGGTGTTCCCGCGGCAGCCGGTGATCCGTCCGAGGCCTCCCGGCCCGCTGTGCCGCCGGAGGGCAGGCCTGCATCGGGGTTCGTACCGCCTGCGTGACTTCCTGCCGCCCGTGGACACCTGCGGCCGGAGTGGGTTCAGTCGAGCGGTGGATCGGGGAAGGCGGACGGCGGGGATTCGAGGTCCTCCAGCTCGATGCCAGGAGCCGCGAGGACCACGTCCCCGGCGATGTGCACGGTGTGCTGTTCGCCGGTGTCCAGGGCTGTGACCTGGTATTCCTCCACGGTCAGGGGGCCATTGTCAGTGGAGTGTGCTTCTCTTCTCAGCAAGGTCCAGGACTGGTCCACGGTGCGCGGGGCGAGGACGGGGTCCGTGAAGGCCACGAGGCGTACGCGCGTTGCTGAGGAGGAGGGGGTGAGGCGCAGGAGACGGGTGGTGGCGACGAGGAACGCGGGGGACGTGCCGGTGAAGGCATGGGCGGCGACATTGCCTTCCGTGGCGTGGGTCCCGGTGGGGTCCGTGCGGACCCAGGTGACACCGTCGAGCGCGGCACCGCGCACCTGCCAGCTCGCGGCGTGGACTTCGAGGCGGATGGGGCGGCCGAGGTCGTCGAGGGTGAGGTCGACCGAACCGCTGTGACCACCTTCGGGGTTGGTCAGTTGAGAGACGTAGCGCCAGCCCGACGGGCCGGGGGCGCACTGGAAGTGTTCTTCCGCGAGGGGGGTGTGATCGTGCGGATCGTGGAGCGAATAGCGGCCGCGGGGCATGAGGGTCCTGGGTTCTGACGGCTGGCCGAGGTAGGAGGGCCACGAGACCAAAGGGGCAGGCCCCCGACACGGGGGTGCGGGGGCCTGCCTCTGAGGAACTACTGCTGGGCCGGGTACTGGGGCGCTGCCGTGATCAACGGCTGTGCCCTGCGGCTCAGTAGCGGTAGTGGTCCGACTTGTACGGGCCGTCGACCTCGACGCCGATGTAGGCGGCCTGCTCCGGGCGCAGCTGGGTCAGCTTCACGCCGAGGGAGTCCAGGTGGAGGCGGGCGACCTTCTCGTCGAGGTGCTTGGGCAGCACGTAGACGTCCGTCGGGTACTCGGACGGCTTGGTGAACAGCTCGATCTGGGCCAGGGTCTGGTCCGCGAAGGAGTTGGACATCACGAACGACGGGTGACCGGTGGCGTTGCCCAGGTTCAGCAGGCGGCCCTCGGACAGGACGATGATCACCTTGCCGTCGGGGAAGGTCCAGGTGTGGACCTGCGGCTTGACCTCGTCCTTGACGATGCCGGGGATCTTGGCGAGGCCGGCCATGTCGATCTCGTTGTCGAAGTGGCCGATGTTGCCGACGATCGCCTGGTGCTTCATCTTGGCCATGTCCGAGGCCATGATGATGTCCTTGTTGCCGGTCGTGGTGACGAAGATGTCGGCCTTGTCGATGACCTCGTCCAGCGTCGTGACCTGGTAGCCGTCCATCGCCGCCTGGAGCGCGCAGATCGGGTCGATCTCGGTGACGATGACCCGGGCGCCCTGGCCGCGCAGGGACTCCGCACAGCCCTTGCCCACGTCGCCGTAGCCGCAGACGACGGCGGTCTTGCCACCGATGAGGACGTCGGTGGCGCGGTTGATGCCGTCGATCAGGGAGTGGCGGCAGCCGTACTTGTTGTCGAACTTCGACTTGGTGACGGCGTCGTTCACGTTGATCGCCGGGAACAGGAGGACGCCGTCGCGCTGCATCTCGTACAGGCGGTGGACGCCGGTCGTGGTCTCCTCGGTCACGCCGCGGATCTCCGAGGCGAGCTGGGTCCACTTCTGGGAGCCGTTGCTGATGGTGCGGTGGAGGAGCTCCAGGATGACCTGGTGCTCCTCGTTCTCGGCGGTGTCGACCGAGGGGACCTCGCCGGCCTTCTCGTACTCGACGCCCTTGTGGACGAGGAGGGTGGCGTCACCGCCGTCGTCCAGGATCATGTTCGGGCCGCCGGTGGGGGTGTTCGGCCAGGTCAGCGCCTGCTCCGTGCACCACCAGTACTCCTCCAGGGTCTCGCCCTTCCAGGCGAAGACCGGGACGCCCTGGGGGTTGTCCACGGTGCCGTTCGGGCCGACGGCGATGGCGGCGGCCGCGTGGTCCTGGGTGGAGAAGATGTTGCAGGACGCCCAGCGGACCTCGGCGCCGAGGGCGACCAGGGTCTCGATGAGGACGGCGGTCTGCACGGTCATGTGCAGGGAACCGGTGACGCGGGCGCCGGCAAGCGGCTGCGCCTCGGCGTACTCCTTGCGGATCGCCATCAGGCCGGGCATCTCGTGCTCGGCGAGGGTGATCTCCTTGCGGCCGAAGGCGGCCAGGGAGAGGTCGGCGACCTTGAAGTCCTGTCGGTTTTCGACAGTCGTCATTCGAGCTGCTCCTCGGGGTTGGGGCGAGGTGGGTACGGCTGGTCTGCGCGGCGGCGGACACGGGAGTGCCCGAAGAGGACACAGGCATGCCCGGTGCGCGCAGCGCAGTCCGTCGGAGGCCCTCTCTCCCTCGGTCGGTCCGCGGTGGGACCGCCCGACCGCCATCAGCAGCGACGTCTGGCTCCGTCCCAAGCTACACCGGTCGGGCGGGCGACCCCAGTCCGCCTCCGAACACATCAGGCCGATCAGGGGCTGCGGCGAGGGAGGTCGTCGGTCGTTCAGGGCAGGGTGCCCCGGGGTGGTGGCAGCAGTCCTACGAGGAGGGGAACAGGCGGCAACGGGGCAGGCCATGCGGCACTTCTGCTCGTCGGGCGGTCCGGGCGGGCCTGGGGGGATGTGAGGAGATCAGCACACATCCGATCGATCTCGCGGGGCTGAAAATGTTCCGCTGACCTCGGAGCACTCGGTGAGCCCCGTCACCGTACGGTCCCAGCCCCTCGGACCCTCGGATCCTCAGTGGCCCGGGGCCGGGTGCTGGGCCGGGCCGCCGGGGGTCGCCTCGCGGTCGGCGCCCTTGGCGGCTTCCTTCTCGCTGTAGATGTCCGGTTCGAGGTAGATCACGCGGGCGATCGGGACGGCTTCGCGGATGCGGGCCTCGGCGGCGTTGATCGCGGAGGCGACCTCGGCGGCCGTGTCGTCGTGCTGGACGGCGATCTTCGCGGCGATGAGCAGTTCCTCGGGGCCGAGGTGCAGCGTGCGCATGTGGATGATGCCGGTGACGGTGTCGCCGTCGACGATCGCGGTCTCGATCTTCTGGACCGCCTCGATGCCCGCGGACTCGCCGAGCAGCAGGGACTTGGTCTCGGCGGCGAGGACGAGGGCGATCAGGATGAGCAGGATGCCGATGCAGAGGGTGCCGATGCCGTCCCAGACGCCGTCGCCGGTCAGCAGGGCGAGGCCGACGCCGCCGAGGGCGAGGACCAGACCGACGAGCGCGCCGAAGTCCTCCAGGAGCACGACCGGGAGTTCGGGCGCCTTGGCGCGGCGGATGAACTCCTTCCAGGAGAGGTCGCCGCGCAGCGGGTCGGACTCCTTGATGGCGGTCCGGAAGGAGAAGCCCTCGGCGATGATCGCGAAGACGAGGACGCCGACCGGCCAGTACCAGTGCTCGATCTCGTGCGGGTGCTTGATCTTCTCGTAGCCCTCGTAGATGGCGAACATGCCACCGACGGAGAAGAGCACGATGGAGACCAGGAAGGCGTAGATGTAGCGCTCGCGGCCGTAGCCGAAGGGGTGTTGCGGGGTGGCCTCGCGCTGGGCCTTCTTGCCGCCGAGGAGCAGCAGGAACTGGTTGCCGGAGTCGGCGAGCGAGTGCACGCCCTCGGCGAGCATCGAGGACGAGCCGCTGAACGCGAACGCCACGAACTTCGATGCCGCGATCGCGAGGTTGGCGCCGAGTGCCGCCACGATCGCCCTGGTTCCGCCTGACGCGCTCATCTGCTCGCGTTGTCCCTTCGCCTCAAGTGCCGCTACGCCGTCCAGGCCTTTGCCCGTCCTTTGCCGGTGGGCCATTGTTGCAGCCTCGCCCGGCACGGACGTCTCAGGTGTCCACAGCCCCAGTCATACCGTCACACGATCACGGTGGCGCGGAAGACCGTGCCCGTGCCGGACACCTCGGCCTTCTCGCCCGCCGGGACGAAGACCGACCGACCGGGGCGCAGTTCGTGTTCCCCGGCCCGCACGGAACCTGCCGTGCAGAGCAGGATCTGCGGCGTCGAACGGGTGAGGTCGTGGGGGGCGGCGCCCTCGGGAAGGACGTACCGGGACAACCGGAACTCGTCGATGGGGGTCTCGTAGACCTCTTCGCCGTCGGGGGACGCCTCGGGGCGGAGCACACCCGGGTCGGCGGCCTCGAAGCGGACGACGCGCAGGAGTTCGGGGACGTCGACGTGCTTGGGGGTCAGGCCGCAGCGCAGGACGTTGTCGGAGTTGGCCATGATCTCGACGCCGAGGCCGTTCAGGTAGGCGTGCGGGATGCCGGCGCCGAGGAACAGGGCCTCGCCGGGCTGAAGCCGGACGTGGTTGAGGAGCATCGCGGCGATGACGCCCGGGTCGCCCGGGTAGTGGTGGGCGATGGCGGCGTAGGGGGCGTGGTCGCCGCCGAGGCGGGCGCATGCGGCCGCGGCCTCGGTGACGGTGTGGGCCATCTCCTCGCGGTCCGCGGTGAGGATCGCGGTCAGGACCTCCCGCAGGGCCGCCTCCTCCGGGCGGGCGTGCAGGAGGTCGACGTACGGCTTGAGGGAGTCGACGCCCAGCGCCTCCAGCAGCCCGGCCGCGCGCGCGGGTTCGCGGAATCCGCACAGGCCGTCGAACTCGGTGAGGGCGCAGATCAGTTCGGGCTTGTGATTGGCGTCCTTGTAGTTGCGGTGGCCCGCGTCCACCGGGATGCCCCGGCGCTCCTCGTCCTCGTAACCCTCTTTCGCCTGGGCCAGGTCGGGGTGCACCTGGAGGGAGAGCGGGGCGCCGGCGGCGAGGATCTTGAGGAGGAAGGGCAGGCGGGGGCCGAACTTGGCGACGGCCGCCTCGCCCAGTTCGCGCGCGGGGTCCGCGTCGATGACCTCGACGAGCGTGCCCCGGTCGGTGCGCGAGGGCGCGCCGGGGTGGGCGCCCATCCACATCTCCGCCTGGGGTTCACCGGTCGGCTCCAGACCGAGGAGTTCGGGGATGGCGGTGGTGGAACCCCAGGCGTAGGGCCGGATGGTGTTGTCGAGGCGGTCCATCGAACTCTTTCTTTGCGTACGGCGGTCAGGGCGTCCTGGGCAACATCAGGCCCCCGAGGCGAGCGCCAGGTAAACGGCGGCGAAATCCGTGACGGCGATCAGTTCCGCGAGGGTCTCGATCTCGCCGCCGGCCTCCGGCTCCAGCTCGCTGATGGGCGTGTCGTGGCTCAGGGCCAGGTCGCGGGCGGACGGCGCGGCGCTGAGGCCGCCGATCGGACGGTCCCGCAGGAGCACCACGCGCGCGTGGAGCGCGGGAGGTTCCTCGACGCGGTCGCGGAAGAAGTCGTCGGGGTCGGCGCCGGCGGCCAGCGGCCCGGAGAGCAGCGTGCTGTGCGCGGCGAGGGCCTCGGGCAGTTCGGAGACCACGGAGGGGCGGCCGGCGAGTTCGGCGAGGGCGGCGGCGAAACGGCGGCCCGCGGGGCCCGCGGAGGTGCCCTCGGTCCAGATCACCGGAAGGGAGTCGGCGAGTTCGGCGGCGAGGGTCTTGGCGGGGTTGCTGTAGGTCGCGATGGCGGGACCGCAGCGCTCGGCGATGTGGTCGAGACGGTCGGCGATCTTCGCGAGGGCGTCGGGCGGGGCGGAGAGCAGGCCGGTGCGGTCGAGGATCGCGAGGAGCGGGGTGAGCAGGGCCCACAGGACGCCCGGGGCGGAGGCGGCGAGCGGTGTGTCCTGCTCGTACGGGGCCGTCGCCATGGGCACGAAGAGGCCATGGGCGCCCTCGACCGCCTCGGTGAGGGGGGTGCGGGCGGGGGCCACGGCGACGACCGTGCAGCCGCGCCGGTAGGCCTGGTCGGCGAGGAGCGACAGGCCCGGCTCGGTGCCGTCGGGGGTGGCGATCAGGAGCAGGTCGACCGAGCCCGCCCAGCCGGGGAGTTCCCAGCGCAGGGCGCCCGCTGCGGGGGCGACGCCGGTCGGGGCGAGGCGGGTGACAGGGCTGCCGGCGCCGGCGAGGGTGCCGAGGAGGTCGGCGACATGGGTGGCGGCGGCGCCGGGGCCCGCGATGAGGACCGCGCGGGGGCGGCCGTCGGGCTTGAGGTCGTTCACCCCTGCCTCGGCGGCGTGCCGGGCGGCGGTGCGGACGCGGGCGCCCGCCTCGGCGGCCCCGCGGAGCAGGCCTCGGCGGTCGGCCTCCGAGAGGGCCTCGGGGGTGTCTAGCAGCGATTCGTCGAGCATGGGGCGGCAGCCTCCGATCGCCGGGTCTCCTGGACGCCGGGTGGTCGCTTCACCGGATCCTGGGAGCCGGGGCCTGGGGAGCCGGGGCCGGGGAGCCGGGGCGGCCTCGGGTCCGGGACGCCGGTGGTCGCTGTGTCGTTGTCGCTTACGGCGGTGGGTGCGCTGGGTGTCCTGCGGCGGTGAGGGTGCCGTATCGCCTACGGCTGTGCGCGTGCCGTGTCTCCTGCGGTGACCGCCCGCGCGGTGCGCTTTACGCGGGGCGGCGGGCCTCGTCGACGAGGAGGACGGGGATGCCGTCGCGGACCGGGTACGCGAGGCCGCAGTCCTGGCCGGTGCAGATCAGCTCGGTGTCCTGCTCCTTGAGGGGGGCGTGGCAGGCCGGGCAGGCGAGGATCTCCAGGAGGCCGGCTTCGAGCGGCATGGGGGTTCCCTTCGGGGGCGGTACGGCTGCTTGTGCGGATGTGCCTGGTCAGGGTACCGCCGGGGAGAGGGGGGTGCCGGGGTTGGGGCGAGGTCGGTGCGGGGTGGTGCCGGGGGGATTTTTTCGCCCCCGCCGCCCCTACCCGTCCCATTCCCAGGGGCTGCCGCCCCTTCGACCCCGCTTCCAGGGGCTCCGCCCCCGGACCCCCGCTCCTCAAACGCCGGAGGGGCTGGATTTCAGGCGCCGGAGGGCTGGATTCACGCTCTGATGATCGCCAGCACCTCGTCTCGTACCTTCGCCATCGTCGCCTCGTCCCTCGCCTCCGCGTTCAGGCGGAGCAGGGGTTCCGTGTTGGAGGGGCGGACGTTGAACCACCAGTCGGCGGTCGCGACGGTGAGGCCGTCGAGCTCGTCGAGCCGGACGCCCTCCTGGTTCTCGTAGGCCGCCCTGACGGCCGCGAGGCGGCCTGCCTGGTCGGCGACCGTGGAGTTGATCTCGCCGGAGCCGGTGTAGCGGTCGTACTGGGCCACCAGGGACGACAGGGGGCCTTCCTGGCCGCCGAGCGCCGCAAGGACGTGCAGGGCCGCCAGCATGCCGGTGTCGGCGTTCCAGAAGTCCTTGAAGTAGTAGTGGGCGGAGTGCTCGCCGCCGAAGATCGCGCCGGAACGCGCCATCTCGGCCTTGATGAAGGAGTGGCCCACACGGGTGCGTACCGGGGTGCCGCCGTGCTCCTCGACGACCTCGGGGACGGACCAGGACGTGATGAGGTTGTGGATGATCACGCCCTTGCCGCCGTTCCTGGCCAGTTCGCGCGCGGCGACCAGGGCGGTGATCGCGGACGGGGAGACGGGGTTTCCGCGCTCGTCGACGACGAAGCAGCGGTCGGCGTCGCCGTCGAAGGCGATGCCGAGGTCGGCGCCCTCCTCGCGGACCCGCTTCTGGAGGTCGACGATGTTGGCCGGGTCGAGGGGGTTGGCCTCGTGGTTGGGGAAGGTGCCGTCCAGCTCGAAGTACATCGGGACGACGTCCAGGGGCAGGCCCGCGAAGACGGTCGGCACGGTGTGGCCGCCCATGCCGTTGCCCGCGTCCACGACGACCTTGAGGGGGCGGATGGCGGTCAGGTCGACGAGTGAGCGGAGGTGTGCGGCGTAGTCCTCCAGCGTGTCCCGCGCGGTGATGGTGCCCGTCGAGGCGGTCACCTCGGGGGCGCCCTCCTCGCTCCAGCGCTCGACGAGTTCGCGGATCTCGGCGAGGCCGGTGTCCTGGCCGACCGGGGCCGCGCCCGCACGGCACATCTTGATGCCGTTGTACTGCGCGGGGTTGTGGGAGGCCGTGAACATGGCGCCCGGCAGGCCCAGTGCGCCGGACGCGTAGTAGAGCTGGTCGGTCGAGCACAGGCCGATCTCGGTGACGTCCACGCCGCGGGCGGCCGCTCCGCGCGCGAAGGCCCGGGACAGGCCCGGGGAGGACGGCCGCATGTCGTGGCCGGTCACCAGAGCGGTCGCGCCGGTCACCTGGACGAAGGCGGCACCGAAGAGCTCGGCAAGCGTCTCGTCCCACTGGTCCGGGACGACACCGCGCACGTCGTACGCCTTAACGAGCTGTGACAGATCAGCGGCCACGGCCAACCTTCCTGGAAGTTGTGTCGGTCGGCACAAACTACCCGTAGCCACTGACAGCGGGCTGTGTGGGACCTCACTGGTACTCCCGACCGTGACCTCGGACGACGCCTTCAGGACAGGGGCCGGACCAACGCGTCCAGGATGTCGGTGAGTTGCGCGGGACGGCGATACGGGCACGCGTGATCACGCGCGGAGCGAAGGTCAGTTGTCCGGCGAGCGGAGAATCCGCAGATGGCCGCGGCGCGCGACCTCCATCGGGTCTGCCCGGCGGGCCCCGCCGCCCGCCTCGGCGGCGCGCTCCTGGGGACGGGCCGCCTCACGCACGGCGTTGGCAAGCGCTTCCAGGTCGTCGCCGCTGGGCCGGGCCGGGGCCGAGCCGTCGAGGAGCCGGACGACCTCCCAGCCGCGCGGGGCGGTGAGGCGCTCGGAGTGCTCGGCGCACAGGTCGTAGCAGTGGGGTTCGGCGTAGGTGGCGAGCGGGCCGAGGACCGCGGTCGAGTCGGCGTAGACGTACGTCAGCGTCGCGACGGCGGGACGGCCGCAAGCGGTGCGCGAACAGCGACGTACAGGGCTCACAGCGTTGGACGGTACCGCACTCTTGAGCGGGCCGCGACGACTCTCCCCCAGGTCACTCCACCGTGTCGTGCTGTGAAACGCCCCACAGGCCACTCCGCTCACACCGCGGTGACCTGCACGGACACCCGTTTTCGAGGGGCCGAACACACCTTGCTCCGGTCACGAGTTGGCACAAACCATGTCAATTGCCTTGAGATCGACGGTCTCGGAGAGATACGGAATCGAGCCCAACCTTGGCTTGAATGGTCAACTGCCGACAGGTCGTACGAGACGCCCGTACGTCGTTTCGGACAGTGCCCGGGAGTGTCCGGGAGTGTCCGGGTGCCGCGTGGGGGGTCGGGCGCGGGAGTGCGGCGAGGATTACCCTTCACCAGTGATGGAGAACCCCGTACCGCCCCGCGCCACCGGCCCCGGGCCCCGCCGCCGTGATCGCCACGGACGCGGCATGCGCGGTCCGATCGCCCCGCCTCAGGTGCCGCTCGCCGCCAGTCGTGCCGACGTGTTCGCGGACCTGGTGCAGGACTCCGTGGAGCGCCTGGAGCGGCGGTGGCCGCAGCTCGCCGAGATCGACTTCCTGGTCCTGGAGGTGCCCCGGCTGGACGGTCCCGGGCAGGCCTGGAACGACGAGGCGGTGCCACTGGGCGGCACGATCCCCGCGCGCGAGGGACGCCCCGCGCGCGTGGTCGTCTACCGGCGGCCGGTGGAGATCCGCACCAAGGGGCGGGACGAGCGTGCGGCGCTGGTGCACGAGGTGGTCGTGGAGCAGGTGGCCGAGCTGCTGGGACTCACTCCGGAGACGGTGGATCCGCGCTACGGCGAGGACTGAACCACGCGAGGATCCGCGCCACGGCGAGGACCGAACCACGCGAGGATCCGCGCCACGGCGAGGACCGAACCACGCGAGGATCCGCGCCACGGCGAGGACCGAACCGCGCGGGACCCACCGCCGCTGCTTCTCTGCACCGCGCACGGCCCCACCACTACTTCTGGAGCACCGACAGGTCCTCGTCCGCCTCCGGTACGGCCACCATGCCCCGGTCGTCCGGGAGGGTCTGGATCGTGAAGCCGGGGACGCCGTCCTCCGTGGCCGCCAGGGTGCGGGCGCCGTAGACGGGGCCTCCCGAGACGTGCTCCACCGTGAGGGCGAAGGTGCCCTTGAGGCCTGTCGGCGTGGGCGCCTCGACGTTCTGCGTGGTGCCCGCCTTGATCGTGAACGTCTTCGAGACGGCCTCGCCGCGCTCGCTGCCCGCCGAGGCCGTGACCTTGACCGTGGCGGTCCTGGTGGGGGCGGTCAGGGAGAGGGTGCTGCCCTTGGCGCTGTTGTCGGCGACGGTCCCGCGCGTGCCGACCGGACGCGTGGCCGGGATGAACGCCGTCTCCTGGTCTGCGCCCTTGCCGCGGACGACCCGCAGCGCGGCGACCACCGGCACGGAGGCGTCGGTGGGGGTCAGGACCAGCGAACCGGCCTCCCCGCGCGTGACGTCACCGAGGTCGACGGCCGTCGTCATGCCGCCCTTCACGTGCAGCGTCTCGTTGCCCGCCGGGGTGATCAGGCCGGACGGCGAGGCGAGCTGCACCTTCAGGTCCGCGTCGGAGTCGCTGGGCGTGAAGGCGACCAGGCGCACGGCGGTGGCGTCCTTCGGGATGCCGGGCAGCACCAGGCTGCCGGCCGGGTCCGTGGACGCGGCCAGCCAGTCGCCGCCGAGCTTGTCGTCCAGGGCCTGCACGGCCGCGCCGACGCGTCCGCTGCGGACGTTCACATGGACCGTGAGGTCCTCCTGCTTCTCCTCGGTGAGCGTGGACAGCAGGATCGGGTCGCTGGAGTGCGGCGCGACGGTGATGCCCTCGCCCAGGGAGGAGTCCAGGGCGCCGTCCTTGCCGTAGAGCTCGATGTCGACGACGGCGGCGGAGTCGTCGGGGTTGGTCAGGTGCACGTAGTCGGTGCGGTCGGCGGCCGTGCTGGCGCCCGGGAACCAGAACTCGGTATCGGGAGCGGAGCAGTTGACGCCCTGGAGTCCGCGGCCGGCGCCCGCGGCGACCTCGGTGGTCTCCTGGACGGTCCAGCCGGGCGCGAACTTCCCCTCGGCGGTGCCGACCAGTGCGGGCGCGTCCCCGCCGGAGGTGTCCCCGGTGACGGGCGTGCCGGGCTCCTTCGGTGTGAGGACCGGCTTGGCGGGCTTCTTCCTGCCCTTGCTCCTGGCCTTGTTCTTGCTCTGGTTCTGGCCGCCCGACTCCTCGGCGGCCGCCTTGAGTTCGGCCTTGCCGTCATTTCCCGTGTTCTTGGTGACGGGCGTGAACGAGGTGTACGACGTCTCCGCGACCTCGGAGGTGCTGGGCTCCGGGCAGAGCAGGCTGGTGCGCTCCACGGGCAGCTCGGCGGCCGTCCCGGCGGTGGTGGCGGCCTGCGGTGAGCTGAGCGTGGCGAACCCGGTGACGGCGGCGAGCGCGGCGGTGCCGGCGAGGAGGGACAGGGTGGTGCGGTTCACTGCTGACTCCCGTCGGGGCGCTCACTGCCATGGGCACCCGGGTGCTGCTGTGCCGGGTCGTACGCCGGGTCGTAGCCCTGCTCGTACTGCTGCTGGTCGTACTGCTGCTGGTCGTACTGGCCGCCGTAGGTCTGGTCGTACGGCGGCTGCTGGGACTGCCCGCCGTAGGCGTACGGGTCGTACTGGCCGCCCTGGTAGGGGTCCGCCTGGTACGGCTGCTGGTCGTAGCCGCCCGCCGGGTACTGCTGGGCGGTGCCCTGGTACTGGTCGGCGGCGTAGGGGTCGTACTCGGCGTTCGCGTAGCTCGGGGCGTCCCAGTCGCCGTAGGACTGCTGCTGCGGGACGGCGGCCGGGGTCTCCTGCGGGGGCGCCGGGGAGTCCTCGGTTCCGGGGCTCCCCTCGGCCTCGGCCTCGGCCTGGGCGCGCAGGCGGCGGGCGCGGCGGCCCTCGCCCGCCACGGCCTCGGCCGGGACCGACGGCTCCTCGGGGAGGTCGTCGTCGACGTCACGGCGGCGGCCGGGCAGGGCCATCACCACGAGGACGACGGCGAGCGCGCCCTGGATCCACAGCCACAGGGTGTGGGTGAACGGGGGGTCGAAGGTGACGTCCAGTCTGCCGCCGGAGGCGGGGAGTTCGAAGCCCTGGGCCCAGCCGTCGACGGTGGTCGGGGTGAGCGGTTCGCCGTCCAGGGTGGCCGTCCAGCCCTCGGCGGCGGTGTCCGCGAGGCGCAGGATCCGGCCGTCGGCGCCGGACGGGATCGTGGTGTGGATGTCGACCGGGCCGGCCGCCACCGGCAGCGCGGTGCCCGAGCCGGACTTGGCGGCGATGGTGGCGCGCGCGACCTCCTGGTCGACCCGCCACAGGCCGCTGCCGTCCTGCTGGCTGAGCCGGGTCAGACCCGGCGTGGCGTCCAGCACGCGGGTGACCTCGCGGGGCGCGCCCTTGTGGACGAGGACGTAGCGCACGGCGAAGCCGCCGAGCTGGTTCGCCTGGTCGGCGCCGGAGCCGGCGACGAGGTTGGCGACGACCTTGTCGAGCGTGCTGTTCTCGCCGTCGGCCGCGGCGAGTTCGCCGTCGCCGAGACGGGCGCCGGAGCCGCGCACCAGCATGTAGCCGACGTGGGCGGCGGAGTCGCTGTCGAGGACGAGGGTGCGGGCCTGGTCGCGGGTGCCGCTCTCCTCGGCGACGAACGCGGGCACCTGGGTGGGGTCGCGGCGCTCCAGCGGTCCGTCGGCGCCGCCGATCATCCAGCCGGCGGCGACCAGCAGGGGGCCCGCGGCGGAGGCGAAGGCGATGAGCGCGGCGACCGGCTGGCGCCAGCCGAAGCTCTGCTCGGCCACACGCGAGCGTGCCCCGTCGGCGCCGAGCGCGGCGGCGGCCAGCAGGGCGAGGCCGTAGACGAGGGTGGCGGGGCCGGCCCAGGTCGAGTCGTTGGACAGAACCGCGAAGACGAGGCCGACCAGGGCCACCGCCCAGGCGGTCCAGATGCCGAACTGCCGCTCGGAGCGCAGCAGGGCGGCGAGCGCGGCCAGCACGATGCCGAAGAGCATGAGCCCGTGGACGGTGCCGGGACCGCCGGGGCTCGCGCCGAGCAGTTCGAGGGCGGAGGCGGCCGAGGAGCCGTACGGAAGGCCCGCCTGCTGGAAGAAACCGAACGGGAGCAGCGTCAGCGACCAGGGCGCGAGGACCAGCAGGGGCACGCCGAACTGGGCGAGGAAGCGCAGTCCGTAGGCGGTGATGTCGGTGCGGCGCACGACCAGCAGGCCGAGGCCGAGGAGCAGCGCGATCGGCCAGATGATCGGGGTGAACGCGGTGGTGAGGGTCAGCAGCAATGCGAACGCCCAGGTGGCACGCCAACTGCCGCGCGCACCCGTGCTGTTCGTGAGTCCGGCGGCCGCGACGCCCGCGCGCGCGAGAAGCGGCAGCAGGACGGCGAGGACGGAGGTGCCCACGCGGCCGCCGGCGAGGGCACCGGTGGCGGCGGGCAGGAAGGCGTAGACGACGGCCGCCCATGCGCGCAGCAGGCGGGACTCGACGAGCGGGCGGGAGGCGAAGTACGCCGTGAAGCCCGCCAGCGGCACCGAGCAGACCAGCAGGACCGTCAGCGCGAGGCCGGTCGAGCCGAACAGCACGGAGGACAGCGCGGCGATGACCGCCAGGTACGGCGGTGCGGACGGGGTGCCGCCGGCGCCGACCGCGTGCCACGCGTCCGTGTAGCGCGACCACAGCTCGCTCGCGTCGGCCGGGGCGGGCAGCAGGGCGCCGCCCGCGAGCGCGCCGCCGCCCAGGAGGTTGCGGCAGGCGACGAGGGCGACCAGCAGCAGTCCCAGGAAGAGCATCGGGCCGGGGTTGCGGGCGATGCGCTTGAGGCGGGCGAACTGTTCGATCTCCAGGAAGTCCGCGTCGTCGCCGCCGGGCCCGGACTCGATGCCGCCGCCGTGCCGGCCTGCGGTGGCGGCGTCGGCGTCGGAGCCGCCGAAGAAGTTGCCGGCGACCTGTTCCACGGTGGCCCGCACGGTCGCGCCGGGCGGCGGGAACAGTTGTCTGAGCTCGTCCTTGTCGACGACCGGCTTGCCGCGCCTGCCGCGTCCGGTGATGATCCGCTCGGGGCGCAGCAGGGTGCCGAGCAGACCCCGGATCTCGTCGACGGCCTGTCCGGGGACCTTGCCGACGAGGTAGGCGACGGTCCGCAGCAGGGTGCCCAGGACCAGGCGCACCAGCACCCAGGGCAGCATGGCCGTACGGGTGTTGACGAGCAGGGTGTAGACGGCGCCGGCTTTGTCGACCTTGTGCGGGGAGGCGCTGGTGCGGCCGGCGCAGTCGACGGTGCGGCGCTCGCGGGAGGCCGCCTCGGCATGGCGTACGACGGCCTCGGGGGCGATGAGGACGCGGTGGCCGGCGGCCTGGGCGCGCCAGCACAGGTCGACGTCGTCGCGCATGAGGGGCAGTTGCCGGTCGAAGCCGCCGAGCTGTTCGTAGACGTCCCGGCGGATCAGCATGCCGGCGGTGGACACCGACAGCACGGGCCGGACGTGGTCGTGCTGACCCTGGTCCTGTTCGCGGCGGTCCAGGCCGGTCCAGCGACGGCCGGAGTGGGCGATGGAGACGCCGACTTCGAGGAGCTGCCGCTTGTCGTACCAGCCGCGGAGCTTGGGGCCCACGACGGCGACGTCGTCCCGGCCGAGTTCCAGTTCGTTGTCCACGACGCGCAGCAGCTGGGCCAGGGCGTCGGGTTCGGGGGCGCAGTCGTCGTGCAGCAGCCACAGCCACTGGACCGGTTCGCCGTGCGGCAGTTCCGGCATGTCGTAGGCGTCGTCGCGCCACGTGCGCGTGACCGGGTCCCAGCCGCTGGGCCGCTTCAGGTACGGCAGCTCGTCCGGGGTGAGGAGCGGAGCGGAGCGGTGCGCCTCCTCGACGGCCTGGCCGAAGCCGGTGCGCCGGGCGAGGTGCAGGACCCGGTCGGCGCCGAGGGCGTCGGTGACCAGCTGGGCGGAGTCGTCCGCGCTGCCGGTGTCGGCGGCCAGGGCGAACTGCACGGGGCGCTCCTGGCCGAGCAGCCCGGCGAGCGCGTCGGGCAGCCAGCGGGCGCCGTCGTGGGAGACGAGCACCGCGGTCACCACATGGCGCGGGAACTCAGGAGTGGCAGCGTGGTCTTGGGCTGCCGTGTGGCTGTGCACGGACATCGAGGTACGGGCCCCGGTTCGCTGGACTGCGGTGGACGCCTGCGCTCTGGAGGGGGCGGTGAGGCGTCTCGGACGAGCGCCCACACTATCGGCTGGGCAAGACGGCGGCCCGCCCCCTGTGGATAACCCACGGGCGACGGGCCGTTCGGTTGCGTAAGAGAAGTCCCGCGCAGCCTGCCTCGCGTCAGACGGCGGCCTTCTTCAGCCGACGGCGTTCGCGTTCGGACAGGCCGCCCCAGATGCCGAAGCGCTCGTCGTTGGCGAGGGCGTATTCGAGGCACTCGGAGCGGACCTCGCAGGAGAGGCAGACCTTCTTGGCCTCGCGGGTGGAGCCGCCCTTCTCCGGGAAGAAGGACTCGGGGTCGGTCTGGGCGCACAGCGCGCGCTCCTGCCAGCCGAGTTCCTCGTCCGCGTCGTCGACCAGCAGTTGCTGCACCGTCTCGGTCATGTGCGCCCCTCGTCTGTCTTTCGCGTCCCCGTGTGACGGCCGTTACCGATATCGGCTGAACGACACGAGTGAAATTACAAGTGTGCTGCTCCGGGCGAGTCAAGCCGAGATCTGCTATTGGGCCCCTTATTCACTCTGCGGAACCAAGGCCTAGCGGAAAGTGTTCAAATCGGCATAAACCTTGACACGCAGCTGAAGCCCGGGAGGGCTGCCGAGCCTCGTCAGGCCTTGCGGGGCCTGTACGGGGAAGGACGCCCATCAGTTCGATCTCGTTCCGCACGCGCGCGTGAAGTCTCGGGGGAGATCACGGCCCGCGCGCCCGGTTGTGCGCCATGTGTCCCGGTAAGCGCATGAGCAAACCTTTCACCACGGAGATGGACCGGATGAGGTGAAACATGTCCCACATCCCGGTCGTCGAGTTGACAGTGGAGGTGTGAGCCGCTGTCCTTGTGGGCATGCTCGCGAACTTGGCACTCACCTCGACCCGCTCCGCCGGGTCCCTCGGTGCTGACCACGTTCGCTGTAGCTGTTGTTGCTGTTGCAGCTGTTGAGCCCAACGCGCTCCGGTTGCTCCTGAGTCCACCGTGACTCGGCTGCTAGTGCCCCGCCCGCACCAGGGCATTCCTGTCTCCCCGTGATCCGGGCGGGACGGTACGCGACACCCAGCCGGCCCCCCACTTCTTCCGCCGAGGAACCCCGCACTCCATGAACAGCGACAACGACCTCCAGATCGCCGGCGACCTCCTCGAGGTCCCGCATCTCCTCCAGGCCCCGCGCGAACACCCGGCCACCGTCGCCGAGTTCGCCGGTCTGGCCCGCGCCATCGCCGAGGACCGCTCCCAGTGGGCGCATCTCGTCCAGTACGACGCCACCAGCCGCTGGTACCACCGGCTGCGCACCGGCCCGGGCTACGAGGTGTGGCTGCTGTCCTGGGTGCCCGGGCAGGGCAGCGGACTGCACGACCACGGCTCTTCCTCCGGTGTCCTCACCGTCCTGGAGGGTGCGCTGACCGAGCGGACCGAGCGGGGCACACGCGCGCTGGGGGCGGGGTCGCAGCGGGTGTTCGCCCCGGGGTACGTGCACGAGGTCGTCAACGACGCGCTGGAACCGGCGGTGAGCCTGCACGTCTACTACCCGGGCCTGACCGAGATGCCCATGCACACGGCCTGCACCGCGCGCGAGTCCTACGACGAGAAGGACGTCGTGACCGCGTGACGCGTTGTCGTACCCGCCTGCGAGACTGTCCCACCCGCCGCCCGACCACCGCCCCTCAACGAGTCAGCCTTCGGCTGACACACTGTTTCCATGCGAATCGTGGTTCTGGCAGGCGGCATCGGCGGTGCCCGTTTCCTGCGTGGTCTGAAGCAGACCGCGCCGGACGCGGACATCACGGTCATCGGCAACACCGGGGACGACATCCACCTCTTCGGGCTCAAGGTCTGCCCGGACCTCGACACCGTGATGTACACGCTCGGCGGCGGCATCAACGAGGAGCAGGGCTGGGGGCGGGCCGAGGAGACCTTCCACCTCAAGGAGGAGCTCGCGGCGTACGGCGTCGGGCCCGAGTGGTTCGGGCTCGGGGACCGGGACTTCGCCACCCACATCGTGCGCACGCAGATGATCGGCGCCGGCTATCCGCTGAGCGCGGTCACCGAGGCGCTGTGCGACCGGTGGAAGCCGGGGGTGCGGCTGATCCCGATGACCGACGACCGGGTCGAGACGCATGTGGCGGTCGAGGTGGACGGCGAGCGCAAGGCCGTGCACTTCCAGGAGTACTGGGTGCGGCTGCGCGCGTCGGTGCCGGCCCACGCGGTCGTGCCGGTGGGCGCGGAGCAGGCCAAGCCGGCGCCAGGAGTCCTGGAGGCGATCGCGGAGGCGGACGTCGTGCTGTTCCCGCCGTCCAACCCCGTGGTGTCGGTCGGCACCATCCTGGCCGTGCCCGGCATCCGCGAGGCCATCGCCGAGGCCGGGGTGCCGGTCGTCGGTCTCTCCCCCATCGTCGGGGACGCGCCCGTGCGGGGCATGGCCGACAAGGTCCTCGCGGCGGTCGGCGTCGAGTCCACGGCCGCGGCGGTCGCGGAGCACTACGGCTCCGGCCTGCTGGACGGCTGGCTCGTCGACACCGTCGACGCGGGCGCGGTCGAGCGGATCGAGTCGGCCGGCATCCGCTGCCGGGCCGTACCGCTGATGATGACGGACCTCGACGCGACCGCGCGGATGGCCAGGGAGGCCCTGGACCTGGCGGAGGAGGTGCGCGGGGCGTGAGCGAGATCTCCGCCGAAGCCCGAACCGACGCCCTGGGTCAGGCCCAAGCCCGAGGGCAGTCCGAAGTCCGCGGCCAGGACGACGGCTACCGGGTGTGGGCGGTTTCCGGCCTTCCCGAGGTGCAGCGTGGGGACGACCTGGCCAAGATGATCGCCGCCGCCGAGCCCGGGCTGGCCGACGGGGACGTCCTCCTCGTCACCTCGAAGATCGTGTCCAAGGCGGAGGGGCGGATCGTCGAGGCAGCCGACCGGGAGGCCGCGATCGACGCCGAGACCGTGCGGGTCGTGGCCCGGCGCGGGCCGCTCAGGATCGTGGAGAACCGGCAGGGCCTGGTGATGGCCGCCGCCGGGGTGGACGCCTCCAACACCCCCGCGGGAACCGTGCTGCTGCTGCCCGAGGACCCGGACGCGTCCGCGCGGGCGATCCGGGACGGCCTGCGCGCCGCCCTCGGGGTCGACGTCGGCGTCGTCGTCACCGACACCTTCGGGCGGCCCTGGCGCGCCGGGCTCACCGACGTCGCGATCGGGGCCGCGGGGGTGCGGGTGCTGGACGACCTGCGGGGCGGGACGGACGCGTACGGCAATCCGCTGAGCGCGACCGTGGTGGCGACGGCCGACGAACTGGCCGCCGCCGGTGACCTCGTCAAGGGCAAGGCCGCCGGGCTGCCCGTCGCCGTGGTGCGCGGCCTGGCGCACGTGGTGGCCGGGGAGCCCGGGGATGGCGCGCGGGCCATGGTGCGTCACGCGCGCGACGACATGTTCCGGCTCGGGACCTCCGAGGCGGTACGGGAGGCGGTGGCCCAGCGGCGTACCGTACGGGCCTTCACCGACGAGCCCGTCGACCCCGGGGCCGTGCGGCGGGCGGTGGCGCTCGCGGTCACCGCGCCCGCGCCGCACCACACCACGCCGTGGCGGTTCGTGCTGCTGGAGTCCGCCGGGTCCCGCACCCGTCTCCTCGACGCCATGCGGGACGCCTGGATCGCCGATCTGCGGCGGGACGGGAAGTCGGAGGAGTCCATCGCGAAGCGGGTGCGGCGCGGGGACGTCCTGCGCAATGCCCCGTATCTCGTCGTGCCCTGTCTGGTGATGGACGGCTCGCACACCTACGGTGACGGGCGGCGGGACGGGGCCGAGCGGGAGATGTTCGTCGTCGCGGCGGGCGCCGGGGTGCAGAACTTCCTTGTCGCGCTGGCCGGGGAGCGGCTCGGGTCGGCGTGGGTGTCGTCCACGATGTTCTGCCGGGACGTCGTGCGGGAAGTGCTGGGGCTGCCCGGGGAGTGGGACCCGATGGGGGCCGTGGCGGTGGGGCATCCGGCGGAGGAACCCAGGCCGCGGCCTCAGCGGGACGCGGGAAGTTTCATCGAGGTGCGCTGAGATGCGCATAGTCTCGTAGGGCTTCTCCCGGTTCCTCTCGTACTCCAGGACATCACTCGTGGCAGGACGCTTCACTCCTCGGCCCACCCGTACGACCGTGCGCGGCGGCGAGGTCGTCGTGCCCGTCCCGCGGCGGGAGCCGGCCCCGGTCGCGGCCCCGCTGGTGCGGAGGTGGGCCCCGGGATGGCCGGTCGATCTCGGGCTGGTCCTCGGGGCGCTCAGGCGCGGGCCCGGGGACCCCACCTTCCGGGCGATGCCGGACGGGTCGGTGTGGCGGGCCAGTCTCACCCCGGCCGGGCCGGGGACGCTGCGGGTCCGTGTGTACGGCGGTGAGGTGCTCGGCGAGGCGTGGGGGCCCGGGGCCGAGTGGCTGCTCTCGCAGCTGCCGGAGCTGCTCGGGGCGGCGGACGATCCCTCCGCGTTCGTGCCCCGGCACCGGATCGTGGCGCACACCTGGCATCGGCGGCCGGGGCTGCGGCTGACGCGGACCGGGCTGGTGCTGGAGTCGTTGATCCCGTCCGTGCTGGAGCAGAAGGTCACGACGGACGAGGCGTACCGGGCGTGGCGGTTGCTGGTGCGCAAGTTCGGGGAGCCGGCGCCGGGACCCGCGGCGGGCGGGCGGCTGTGGGTGATGCCCGCGCCCCGGACCTGGGCGCTGATTCCTTCGTGGGAGTGGCATCGGGCCGGGGTCGACAACAAGCGGGCGTCGACGATCCTGCGGTGCGTGCGGGTCGCTGCGCGGCTGGAGGAGGCGATGTCGATGCCGCCGGCCGCTGCGCAGGCTCGGTTGGAGGTTGTACCGGGGGTGGGGCCGTGGACGTCCGCGGAGGTGGTGCAGCGGAGTCATGGGGCGGCGGATGCGGTGACCGTGGGGGATCTGCATCTGCCGGGGATCGTGGGGTTCGCGCTTGCGGGGGACCGGGATGCGGATGATGCGGTGATGCTGTCGCTGTTGGAGCCGTATGCGGGGCAGCGGCATCGGGCTGCTCGGTTGATCTTGTTGAGTGGGCGTACGCCGGGGCGGCGGGCTCCGCGGATGACTCGGGGGGATATCGGGCGGTTGTGACGGTCGGGGGTGCCGTGGGGTGCCGGCGGATTTTTTCGCCCCCGCCGCCCCTACCCGTCCCATCCCCAGGGGCTGCCGCCCCTTCGACCCCGCTTCCGGGGGCTCTGCCCCCGGGCCCCCGCTCCTCAAACGCCGGAGGGGCTGAGTTTCGCCGCGCTTACTGGTCCGACGAGAAGCGGACCGCTCCCGCCGGAATTCTCGCGTCGCACCAGATCCTCATGCCGTCCAGCAGTTCGTTGTCGGGGCCGATGATCGCGCCGTCTCCTATGACCGTTCCGGTGAGGACGGAGCGTTCGCCGACTCGGGCCCTCGTGCCGATCAGGGAGTCGGTGATGACCGCGCCCGGTTCGATCACCGCGCCCGGGAGGATCGTGGAGCCGGTGACCCGGGCGCCCTCCGCGACGTACGCGCCCTCGCCGACCACCGTGCCGCCCGTCAGCTTGGCGTCGGCAGCGACCCTGGCCGTGGGCAGGATCAGGCGGTCGCCGCAGCGGCCGGGGACCGCGGGGGACGGGGCGCGGCCGAGGACGAGGTCGGCCGAGCCGCGGACGAAGGCGGCGGGGGTGCCGAGGTCCAGCCAGTACGTCGAGTCGACCATGCCCTGGAGGTGGGCTCCGGCCGCGAGGAGTTCGGGGAAGGTCTCACGTTCGACGGAGACCGGGCGGCCCTGCGGGATCGTGTCGATGACGGAACGGCGGAAGACGTACGCGCCCGCGTTGATCTGGTCGGTGACGATCTCCTCGGGGGTCTGCGGCTTCTCCAGGAAGGCGAGGACCCTCCCCGTGTCGTCGGTGGGGACCAGGCCGTAGGCCCGCGGGTCCGTGACCTTGGTGAGGTGGAGCGAGACGTCGGCGCCGGTCTCCTCGTGGGTGCGGACCAGCGCCCCGATGTCCAGACCGGTGAGGATGTCGCCGTTGAAGACCAGGACCGGGTCGTCGGGGGCCGAGTGCAGCCGGGCTGCCAGGTTGCGGATCGCGCCGCCGGTGCCGAGGGGCTCCTCCTCGGTGACGTACTCGAGGTGGAGGCCGAGGGAGGAGCCGTCGCCGAAGTGCGGTTCGAAGACCTCCGCGAGGTAGCTCGTGGCGAGGACTATGTGGTCGACCCCTGCCGCTCTCGCTCTCGCCAGCTGGTGGGTGAGGAAGGGGACCCCGGCCGCCCGGACCATGGGCTTCGGCGTGTGGACCGTGAGGGGCCGCAGCCTCGTGCCCTTGCCGCCGACCAGGAGGATCGCTTCTGTCACCTGTTGTCTCCGCTTCCCGCCGGGACCGGCCCGAACTGTCTTTCGACCGGCAAGTGTATGCAGATCGTGGTGCCGTGCCTTCGACGGGTGTGCGGCGGTTCAGCCCCTCGCTCGGCGATCGTCAGCGGCCCTGGTAACGCGCGGCTGTCGTGCGGGTGGATCCGAGCTTGCTGTAGAGCTGCCGGCCGGGGCACTCCGTGGCGAAGCCGTCCCGGTGACCGGAGATGACGTTCAGTCGTACCTTCTTGCCCTTCGGGTAGAGGTTGCCCCCGCCCGACTTCAGGTAGGTCTTGCCCTTCGGGTTCGCGCCGTACAGGCCGAGCTTCCACGCCGTCAGCCGTGCGACGGCCTTCACCACGGCGGCGGGCGGCTTGGTCGTGCCGTAGCTGCCGAGGACGGCGATCCCCACGCTGTTGGTGTTGAACCCGAGGGTGTGGGCGCCGAGGACCGCCTTCGCCACGCCGCCGGCCCGGCCCTCGTAGATGTTTCCGCACTTGTCGACGAGGAAGTTGTAGCCGATGTCGCGCCAGCCCATGCTCTTGACGTGGTACCGGTAGATACCGCGGATGAGCGAGGGTGCCTGTGCACAGCTGTATCCGTTGCCGGACGCCGTGTGGTGCACGAAGGCCGCCTTGACCTTCTTCGTGTAGACGAACGTCCGCTCGCGCAGCGTCTCGTCGGCTCCCCAGCCGCGCCGGGTGACGATCCGCGGGCGCGGCCCGATGTACGGCTTCGCCCGCTGCTGCGTCGTCAACTCCCCCGCGCGCAGGGAGAACAGCTCCCGCTCGGTCCGGACGCGGCTCAGCTCGGGGATCTCGGTGGCGCCGGGGGCGGCCAGGCCGGCGTTGGCGGCGTCCGCGTCCAGCGCGGTCGGGTCGGCGGCCTGTTCTGCTCCTTGTTCGGCGCCCGGTTCGCCGGTGGGGGCCGTGTCGTACGGGACGACGGCGCGGGAGGCAGCGGGCCGGTCGGCGGCCGGTGCGGCTTCCCGGGTACCGGGCGCCGGGGCGCTGCTGCCCGGGTCCACGAGTTCCAGGCGCAGGCCCGTCGGGAGGGGGGCGCTCGCCGTCACGGTACGGGAGCCGCGGGCCGTGTCCTCGGTCCTGCGGTCGGCCTCGGCGCGGACGCGCACCTCCACGCCGTCCGAGTCGCCCACCCACAGCGGTGCGGTGGCGCCGTGGACGCGGCCGGAGGCGCGTTCGGCGGTGCCGGGGTCGGCGGCGTCGTCGTTGTGGGTCTCCAGGTCCTGCCAGCCGGACCAGGTGTCGGCACCGACGGCGCGGGTGCGGACCTGGACGCTGCCGTGCAGCACGGTGTCCGGGTCGTTCCAGACGACGCCGACGAGGGAGAAGTGCCGTACGTCCCGGCGGGACAGGCCCTGTTCGGCGGCCGCGGGGGCGAGGGTGCGGTCGCGGGAGGTGAGGGGCGCGAGGGGCAGCGACTGGGTGCTGCCGAGGGTCTGGGCGACGTCCTGGGCTCGGCCCCCGCGGAGGGCTTCGGCGGCACCCCTGGCTTCCGCGCCCGCCACCGTGCTCACGGATGCCGTGCTCGCGAACGCCGTGCCCGCGGATGCCGGGGACGCCGGTCTCGCCGCGGCGGCGGGCGAGCTGAGGGGCAGAGCGAGGGCGGCCGCACAGGTGACGCCGATCGAGGAAGCAAGAAGTCCACGCATGCTCCCGATATTGGACATAGTCATATAAATCTGTCCATCCGGGAACTGACGGACCGTCGGGTGCTGTTGCGCCGAACCGGTGGCCCCGCGCGAGGGCGTCCGGCGGTGCGCCCGCGTACGCTTCTGCGGGTGAACGCCACTGATCGCACCCCTGCCGACCTGCTGCGTTCCGCGCTCGCCGCGGATCCCGGACGCCCCCTGGTGACCTTCTACGACGACGCCACGGGCGAACGTGTCGAATTGTCCGTGGCCACCTTCGCCAATTGGGTGGCCAAGACCTCGAACCTCCTCCAGGGCGACCTCGCCGCGGCACCCGGCGACCGGGTGGTGCTGCTGCTGCCCGCGCACTGGCAGACGGCGGTCTGGCTGCTGGCGTGTGCGTCGGTGGGGGTGGTCGCGGACATCGGCGGGGATGCCGCTTCGGCGGACGTCGTGGTGAGCGGACCGGATTCCCTGGAGGCGGCCCGGGCCTGTTCCGGGGAGCGGGTCGCGCTGGCGCTGCGGCCGCTGGGCGGGCGGTTCCCGCAGCCGCCGGACGGGTTCGTCGACTATGCCGTGGAGGTGCCGGGGCAGGGGGACCGGTTCGCGCCGTTCGCTCCGGTGGATCCGGATGAACCCGCGCTGGTCGTCGCCGGGCGCGAGTTCAGCGGGGCGGAGGTCGTGGAGCGGGCGCGGGCCGAGGGGACGGGGGACCGGGTGCTGTCGGGGTTGCCGTACGACACCTGGGACGGGGTGTGTGCGGGGTTGTACGGGGCGCTCGCCAACGGGGGGTCCGTGGTGTTGTGCCGGCATCTGGAGCGGTTGGGTGAGGAAGGGCTTGCCAAGCGGGTCGAGGATGAGCGGGTGGGTGTTGTGCGCCGCTGAGAGGGGGGTGGGCGCCTCCGGTTGGCGGGTGCAGGTCGCCTGTGGCTTGTCGCGCCCACGCGGCGGAGCCGCATATTGATACAGCCCCGCGCCCCTGAGGTGGGAACAGTCACCCGGATGGATTAGTACCGGGCCGTCACCGCACTCCGTTCACGCCATGGTCGTAGGAACAGATCCCTACGCCATGAGGGGTGGGCCGACCCTTGACCGACAGTCCTCGTGCCCTCGGGCCCGGTCTCGGGGTGTCGGCCCACGGTGAGGGGCTCGTACGGCGGGGTCGGCGGCGGTGGCTGCGCCGGGCCGGGGCGGGCGCCGGTGCGGTCGTCCTCGTCGCCGCCGGTGCCGGAGGGATCCTCTACGCCAAGCTCGACGGGAACATCACGCCCGACGAGGCGGCCGCTGCCGAACTCGCCCGGTACGAGAAGGAGCGGCCGACCTCGCTGGTGAAGGGTGCGCTGAACATCCTGCTGATCGGGTCGGACTCGCGGTCGGGGGACGGCAACGCGCGCTACGGGCGCGACACGGGGACCGAACGCTCGGACACCACGATCCTGTTGCACCTGTCCGCCGGGCGGCACACCGCGACCGCGGTGTCGCTGCCGCGGGACCTGATGGTGGACGTGCCGGCCTGCCGCCGGCCGGACGGCACCCGCAGCCGGCCGACGTTCGACATGTTCAACCACGCCTTCCAGAAGGGCGGTTCGGCCTGCACGATCCGGACCGTCGAGAAACTCACGGACGTTCGTGTGGATCACCACATGGTCGTCGACTTCCACGGCTTCAAGGACATGGTCGACGCGGTGGACGGGGTGACGGTCTGCCTCTCCGAGCCGATCGACGACAAGGCCGCCAAGCTGCGGCTTCCGGCGGGACGGGTGACGCTGGACGGCGAGGAGGCGCTCGGCTACGTACGGGCCCGCAAGTCGCTCGGCGACGGCAGCGACACCGAGCGGATGGATCGACAGCAGCACTTTCTCGGGGCGCTGGTGCACAAGGTGCAGAGCAATGACGTACTGCTGAATCCGGTGAAGCTCTATCCCGTGCTGGACGCGGCGACCTCCTCGCTCACCACCGACCCGGACCTGGCGAGCCTGCGCGGGCTGTACGAGCTCGTGCGCGGGCTGCGGGACATCCCCATGGGGCGGGTGCAATTCCTCACCGTGCCGAGGGAGCCGTACGTTCACGACGCAAATCGCGACCAACTCGACGAACCCGAAGCCCGGCGCCTTTTCGAACGGTTGCGCAAGGATGAGCCGGTGAAGGTGACGGAGAAAGCCCCGAAGGTTTCAGAAGATTCTCATGACGAAGAAGCCTATGAAGAATCTGAGAACGTCGGCGGGGTGCCCGCCTTCCGCGGCAACACGGCCGCCCAGGACACCTGCGGGTAAAGCATTTCCCAAGGGGGCGGAGCGGTGTCCAGGCAAATGGGCGGATTGCCCGGTTGTAGGCACGTGGAATTCATCACCGCCGTAACCTGTCGGCGAATCGGACGGCTAGGGTGAGCGCTCCGGTGCATCCGGCCGTCGGAGGATTCAGCAACCATGGACGCACAAGGCCGTGGACAGGCGGGCGACATCGACCCCGCCGACCAGTGGGTACTCAACCCGCACACCGGTGAATACGAACTGCGACTGAACCCTTCCGCACCGCAGTCGGGTGTTCCCGGTCCCCGTAGATCCGCCCCCGCGCCCAGCAGGACGGGCCCGCCCGCCGGGCGTACGACCGCTCCCCCGGCGCCGGGCCGTGACGTGCCCGCGCCGCGCAGGCGACGGGGCGCTCCGCCCGAGGAACCGCTGCCGGGACGGCGGGGACGCCGGCCGGTCAAGAAGAAGTCGAATGCGAAGAAGGCGCTGCTGTGGACCGGCGGCACGATGGCGTTCGTGCTGATCGCCGCCGCGGGCGGCGGATACCTCTACATCCGCCATCTCAACGGCAACATCACCTCCGTCTCCGACGACGGCGCGAGCACCGGTGGCTTCCAGACCGACAAGGCGATCAACATCCTGCTGATCGGCACGGACAAGCGCACCGGGGCGGGCAACGAGAGCTACGGCGACAAGAACAGCGTCGGACACGCGGACACCACGATCCTGCTGCACGTCTCCAAGGACCGTACGAACGCGACCGCGCTCAGCATTCCGCGCGACCTGATCGTGGACGTGCCGGACTGTCCGACCACGCAGGAGGACGGTTCCACCAAGATCATCGCGGGCACGGACGCCGTGCGCTTCAACACCAGCCTCGGGCAGGGCGGCCGTACGCCCAGCTGCACGGTGCGGACCGTGACCGAGCTCACCGGCATCCAGGCCGACAACTTCATGGTGGCCGACTTCAACGCGGTCAAGACGCTGACCACGGCGGTCGGCGGGGTCGAGATCTGCCTGGGCAAGGACATCGACGACAAGGACTCCAAGCTCAAGCTGTCCAAGGGCACGCACACCATCTCCGGTGAGGACGCCCTCGCGTTCGTGCGCACCCGGCACTCGGTCGGCTTCGGCGGTGACCTGAGCCGGATCGGGCTCCAGCAGCAGTTCCTGAGCGCGCTGATGCGCAAGCTGAAGTCGAACGACACGCTCACCAGCCCGACGAAGATGCTGAAGCTGGCGGAGGCGGGCACCAAGGCGCTGACCGTCGACTCGCAGCTCGACAGCATCTCCAAGCTGAAGGACCTCGGTCTGGAGCTGGGCAAGCTGAACGTCAAGAACCTGACCTTCACGACCGTGCCGGTGGTCGACAACCCGGCGGAGAAGGTGAAGGCGACGGTCGTCCTCAACGACGCGACCGCGCCCACCGTGTTCGACATGATCAAGAACGACGTGTCCTTCACGGAGGTCAAGAAGAAGGCCAGCGCGTCCAAGAGCGCCGAGGCGGCCGAGGAAGCGGCCCGGCTCAAGGGCACCAAGTCGGCCGCGTCCGCGGTGCGGGTGCGGATCCTCAACGGCGGTGCCCAGGCGGGCAGTGCGCAGGCCGAGCTGGAGTACCTCCAGAACGAGGAGGGCGTGCTGAAGTCGGAGAACGCCGGCAACGCGGGCACCTCGCTGGCGAAGACGACCCTGGAGTACTCGCCCGACCAGGCCGACCAGGCGCGCCGCCTCGCGGACATCCTGGGCCTGTCCGGGGCGCAGCTGAAGCCCGGCAAGAGCGTCACCAACTCCCAGGGCCTGCCCACCATGACCCTGACCCTGGGCAAGGACTTCAAGGGCGCGGGGGTGTCCTTCACGACGGCGACCAAGGCCCCCGAGGGGGTGCAGCAGTCCACGGCCGACAAGGTCGAATGCGCCAAGTGAGGTGACCTGAAGGGCCTGTTGTGCGTCTTACGGGGCGTACGGCAGGTCTTTCTGCTGCGTACGGCGGCTCTTCTGCTGCGTACAGCAGGTCTTTCGTTCGTTCCGTGTGTGTGAGGGTGGGGAGACAGGGGATGGCGCACAGCAGTGTCCAGGGGGAGGGAACCCGGGCGGATGTCCGGCCCGGCCAGGGGGCGGGTCCGGAGAGACCGGGGCGGCACGGGCGGCGGGGGGTCCGGCGCAAGCACCGGGTGCTGCGCTGGTCGGCGGTCACGCTCGCCGTGCTGATACTCGGCACCGGCGGCGCCGGTTACCTCTACTACCAGCACCTCAACGGCAACATCCGCAAGGGCGAGCGCAGCAGCGGCGACTCCAAGGCGCGGAAGACGGAGGCGAACGCGGCCGGCCAGACCCCGCTGAACATCCTGCTGATCGGCTCGGACAGCCGTAACTCCGACGAGAACGTGAAGCTCGGCGGCAGCAGGGACGACCGGGGCGACGCGCCCCGGGGCGATGTGCAGATGCTCATCCACCTGTCCGCGGACCGCAAGAGCGCCGCGATGGTGAGCATCCCGCGCGACACCCGCGTCGACATCCCCAAGTGCCAGGACCCGGACACCGGGAAGAAGTTCGCCCCGACCAACACCATCATCACCAACTCGCTGGCCCGCGGCGGGGCCGGCTGCACGCTCGCCACCTGGCAGAACCTCACCGGGGTCTACATCGACCACTGGATGACCATCGACTTCGCGGGCGTGGTGCGGATGGCGGACGCCATCGGCGGTGTCGACGTGTGCGTCCGGCAGAACGTGTGGGACCGCCCGACCCCTTCGGTGCCCGGCGGTTCCGGCCTGAAGATGAAGGCGGGCACCCACAAGGTCGAGGGCAAGCAGGCGCTCCAGTGGCTGCGCACCCGGCACGCCTGGGGCAGTGACCTGATGCGGGCCAGGGCCCAGCACATGTACCTGAACTCGATGATGCGCACGCTGACGAAGCAGAACGTCTTCACCGACACCCCGCGGCTGATGGACCTGGCCGAGGCGGCGACGAAGTCCCTGAAGGTGTCCGAGGAGATCGGCACCGTGAAGAAGCTCTACGACCTGGGCACCCAGCTCAAGTCGGTGCCGCCGGACCGCATCACCTCGGTGACGATGCCGAACCTCGAGGACCCGCAGGACGAGAACCACGTCGTCCCCGACACCAGGAACGCCGACAAGCTCTGGGAGATGCTCCGCGACGACGTGCCCCTCGACGACAAGGGCAAGGCGTCCGACGCGAAGAAGACCGTCAAGGCCCAGGCCACCAAAGCCCCTTCGGCGCCGGACAACCAGATCGGTGTCCTCGTGCAGAACGCCACCGCCACCGCCACGCTCGGCCCGGTGAGCGGACGCGCGGGCGTGCTCGCCCAGGAACTCGTGGAGAAAGGTTTCACGCAGGCGTCCAAGGACGCGTCCGCGGGCCTGTCCGAGGACCGGACGGTCGTGCGCTACCCGAGCGCCGATCTGGAGGGCGACGCCCAGCGCATCGCCAAGTCCCTCGGGATTCCGCTGAGTTCGGTGAAGAAGTCCACCGACGTCTCCGGGGTCACCCTCGTCGTGGGCGCCGACTGGCGCACCGGCACCGCCTATCCGAAGCAGTCCGCGCCCAGGGCCGGGGACCTGCCCGCCAACTCGGACGCCATCAACGGCTCGGACACCAAGCAGTGCATGCCCGTGTACGGGGTCTACCAGTGGTAGTCGAACGGCCCGGGCCGTCCGTACGTACTCCTTGGGCAGGAACCGCTCGCACACCAGGACGCCGGACCCCCTTCCGAGGAAATGGGGTGGATTGACCGCTTGTGAGGCCGAGGAATCCCTCGCTGCTTGGCTCGACGCCCGAACGGGCGGCTAGTGTGAGCGATCCAGTGATCCCCGGCCATGAGACCTGTCCTGGGATCGAGCACTGTGTCGACCGAACCGTGCGCCTTCCGGGGGGAGGTGTCGCGTGGCCCTGACGGAGGATTCGGACCAACGTGGACGCGCAAGGCCATGGGCGGGCGAACGACGTCGATCCCGCAGACCAGTGGGTACTCAATCCGGCCACCGGCGAATACGAACTGCGGCTGGCTCCCGCCGCACCGCAGTCGCCCGTGCCCGGACCCCGTAGGGCCGCCCCCGTGAGAAACGGCGCTCCCGCCGGCCGTACGACCGCGCCCGTGGCCCCCGGCCGTGACGTCCCGCCGCCGCGCAGACGGCGGGACGCCCCCGAGGAGCCGCTGCCGGGGCGGCGCGGACGCCGGCCGGTCAAGAAGAAGTCGAACGCGAAGAAGGCCCTGCTGTGGACCGGCGGCACCATGGCCTTCGTCCTGGTCGCCGGTGCCACGACGGGCTGGTTCTACCTGAAGCACCTCGAAGGCAACGTCGGCACGACGGACGTCGGCGACGCGGCCGCGAGCAGCTTCAGCAAGGACGAGGCCTTCAACATCCTCGTCATCGGCACCGACAAGCGCACCGGTGAGGGCAACGACGGCTACGGCGACAAGGGCAGCGTCGGCCACGCCGACACCAACATCCTGCTGCACGTCGCCAAGGACCGTTCGAACGCGACCGCGCTCAGCATCCCGCGTGACCTGATCGTCGACATCCCGGACTGCCAGACCAAGCAGGAGGACGGCTCCGACGCGGTCGTCGCGGGGCAGGACGGCGTCCGCTTCAACCGGAGCCTCGGTGAGCGCGGCCGGGACGCGGGCTGCACGATGCGTACCGTCGAGGCGGCCACCGGCATCAAGCCCGACCACTTCGTGATGGCCGACTTCAACGCGGTGAAGACCCTCACGACGGCCGTGGACGGGGTCGACGTGTGCGTGGAGAAGGCCGTCGACGACAAGCAGTCGAAGCTGAAACTGCCCGCCGGCGAGTCGAAGGTGGAGGGCGAGCAGGCCCTCGCCTTCGTGCGCACCCGGCACGCCTTCGGCAACTCCGGCGACCTGGACCGGATCAAGGTGCAGCAACAGTTCCTCGGCTCGCTGATGCGGAAGATGACCTCCGGCGACACCCTCACCAGCCCGACCAAGCTGCTCAAGCTGGCGGAGGCCGCGACCGAGGCGCTCACCGTGGACAAGGCGATCGGCAACGTCGGCACGCTCAAGGACATCGCCCTGGAGCTGAAGAAGGTGCCGACGAAGAACATCAGCTTCATGACGGTGCCGGTGAAGGACAACCCCGCCGAGACGATCAAGGCGACGGTCGTCGTCGACGAGTCCCAGGCTCCCGCGATCTTCGAGGCGATCAAGAACGACGTCTCGTTCACCGAGGTCAAGACGGAGCAGAAGAAGGAGAAGGCGGAGATCGCCGCCCGGCTCAAGGGCACGAAATCGGCCGCCTCCGACGTCCGGGTCAGCATCCTCAACGGCGGAGCACCGGCCGGAAGCGCGCAGCAGCAGCTCGCCTACCTCCAGACCGAGGCGGGCGTGACCAAGTCCGACAACGCGGGCAACGCCGAGGCGCCGCTCGCGAAAACGACCCTGGAGTACGACCCCGACCAGGCCGACCAGGCCCGCCGGCTCGCGGACATCATGGGCCTGCCCGGCGCGGCGCTGAAGCCCGGCAAGAGCGTCACCAACGCCCAGGGGCTGCCGGCCATGACCCTCACCCTGGGCAAGGACTTCAAGGGCGCCGGGGTGAAGCTGAACGCGGCCACGACCGCCCCGGCGAACGTGGCGGGCAGGTCCACCGCCGACAAGGTGCAGTGCGCGAGCTGAGGGTTCCCGGGCCCGGAACAGGTCTGACGGTTCCCGGGTCCGGAACAGGTCTGAGGGTTCCCGGGTCCGGAACAGGTCTGACGGTTCCCGGGTCCGGAACAGGTCTGACGGTTCCCAGGTCCCGCACAGGTTCGTAGGGCAACCTCACGGGCCCGTCGTATGTCTAAGGACGTGCGGCGGGCCCGCGGTGTGATGTGCGGGTCCGGTGGGGTGGGTGGGAGGACAGGAACGTTGACAACGCAATACAGCGTGCAGGAAGCGGCGCCGGCGACCGAGGCGGAGGGCTGGGCGGGCAGCCGTCGGGCGCCGCGCAAGCACCGGCTGCTCAGATGGTCCGCGACCACGCTCTCGGTACTGATACTCGCGGCGGCCGGGACCGGCTACGTGTACTACCGGCACCTGAACTCCCAGATCCAGCACGCCGATCTGAACCTCGGGGACAACAAGGTCGCCGGGCCGACGCCGAACGCCGCCGGCCAGACCCCGCTGAACATCCTGGTCATCGGCTCCGACGCGCGGGACAACGAGGAGAACCAGAAGCTCGGCGGCGCCCGGGAGACCTTCGGCTCCACTCCCCTCGCCGATGTGCAGATGCTGCTGCACGTGTCCGCCGACCGCAGCAACATGTCGGTCGTCAGCATGCCGCGCGACACCCTCGTGAAGATCCCCAAGTGCACGGATCCCGACGACGGCAAGGTCTACGCGGCGAGCGAGGGCCGGGTGATGACCAACCAGAGCCTCGGCCACGGCGGGCCCGGCTGCACGGTGGCCACCTGGCAGGAGCTCACCGGCATCCACATCGACCACTTCATGATGGTCGACTTCTCCGGTGTGGTGTCCATGGCCGACGCCATCGGCGGCGTCCCGGTCTGCGTGGACGCCAACATCCTGTCCCGGGACAGCCAGGGCCACGGCTCCGGACTCAAGCTCAAGAAGGGCACCCACCCCGTCAAGGGCGTGCAGGCCCTCCAGTGGCTGCGCACCCGATACGGCTTCGAGGACGGCAGCGACCTCGCCCGCGCCAAGGCCCAGCACATGTACATGAACTCGATGGTCCGGCAGCTGCGTGAGAACGCGACCCTGAGCAGCCCCAACAAGCTGCGCAAGCTCGCCGAGAAGGCCACCGAGGCGATCACCGTCGACCCGGACCTCGGCAGCGTCAAGGAGCTCTACGACCTCAGCAACGAGCTGCGCAAGGTCGAGCCCGCGCGGATCACCATGACGACCATGCCGAACCGGTACGTCGGTGCCCGCGTGGAGCCCACCGAGGACGCCGAGCAGCTGTTCCGGCTGGTGCGCGAGGACATCGCGCTGGACGGCAAGGACGCGAAGAAGGCGACCGCCGAGAAGTCCGAGGAGACCACGGCCGACCCGGCCGCCGCGAAGGACGAGATCGGGATCCTCGTCCAGAACGGCACCCGCACCAGCACCCTGGCCGCGGCGAGCGGACGCGCGAGCACGGTGGCCGGACTGCTGACCGGGAAGGGCTACACCAAGGCGTCCTCCGACCGGTCCGCCTCCCTCAGCGAGGCGCGGACACTGGTGCGCTACCCGAGCGCCGAGCTGGAGGGCGACGCCCGGGCGGTCGCCAAGTCCCTGGGAATCCCGATGACTTCGGTGAAGAAGTCCACCGACGTCTCTGGGGTCACGCTCGTCGTCGGCGCGGACTGGCGCGAGGGGACGACGTACAAGGCACCCAAGCAGGACGACACCACCCCGAAGACGGCGGAAGCCCTCAACGGGGCGGACGAGTCGGCCTGCATGCACGTGAACCCGGGGTTCACCTGGTGAAGTGACTCACACCTCGTTCAGCACGGCGGGCCGTCGGGAGGCGATGACCCGCCGCGCGAGCGACCGCGGGCTCGTCAGGAAGCCGTACCCCCAGCACATGTGCATGGTGGCGAGGGCCACGGGGATCTGGAGCCGCGCCTTCAGCGGCAGCCCCTTGCCCGCGGGCAGCGAGCCGAGGACGATCGCCGCGAGGTAGCCGCCCGGGATCACGAAACCGAGCGGGGTCAGCGCGGCACCGACCACGATCCCGGCCGCGATCGCGCACACCGCGGTCGGCGGGGCGAGGTAGCGCAGGTTGATGGAGCCCTCGTGGTAGCGGGCGACGACGTGCCGCCAGCGGCCGTAGTCCTTGTACTGCTTGGCGAGCGCCTTCACCGACGGCCTCGGGCGGTACGACACCCTGAGCTCGGGCGAGAACCAGATCAGCCCGCCCGCCTCGCGGATCCGGAAGTTGAGCTCCCAGTCCTGCGCACGGATGAACTCCTCGTTGTAGCCGCCCTGTTGCTCCAGCGCCTCGCGCCGGAACACCCCGAGGTACACGGTCTCGGCGGCCTGTGCCGCGCCGCCCGTGTGGAAGGCCGCGTTGCCGACGCCGATCTTCGAGGTCATCGCGGCGGCGACCGCGCGCTCCCAGTCGTTCTCGCCCTCGGCGTGCATGATGCCGCCGACGTTCTGCGCGCCGGTCTCCTCCAGGAGCCGCACCGCGGTAGCGATGTAGTTCGGCGAGAGCATGCCGTGCCCGTCGACGCGGACCACGATCGGGTGCCGGGAGGCCTTGATCGCGGCATTGAGGGCGGCCGGCGTGCGGCCGGTCGGGTTCGGGACGGTGTGCACGCGCGGGTCGTCCGCCACGAGCTGGGCCGCGATCTCGTCCGTGCGGTCCGTGGACGGACCCAGGGCGATCACGACCTCCATCTCGCCGGCGTACTCCTGCGCCAGGATCGCTTGGACGGCTCCGCGCAGATGCCGCTCCTCGTTGAGGACGGGCATGATCACAGAAACGGCGGGGAGTCGCACGTCGGGCTTGGCGTTCATAGGGGGCTCACGTTACCGCGAACGGGGGACACCGATGCGCCCCGCCCGGGGCGGTGCCCCTCGTCGCAGATCGTATCGGCCTACGGTGCTCACGATCCCTCGTTCGGCTGCCCTCGCGGAGGTGTTCCCGCATGCCCACCACGCCGCCCCGCCCCTCCGCCGCCCGCCCTCGTCCCCCGCAGCGCCGCCCAGCGCGACCCCCGGTACGCCGCAAGCGGCCGCGCTGGGCCCTGCGGGCGGCGACCACGCTCTCCGTCGTCGTGCTCGCCTCCGCCGGGATCGGGCACGCGGTGATGACCAGTCTCGACGCGGACATCGCACGCGTGGACCCCTTCAAGGACATGAAGAACCGGCCGCGCGCCGGACACGGCATGAACGTGCTCCTGGTCGGCACCGACGGCCGCGACAAGATCACCGAGGAGGAGCGGCAGAAATACAGGCTGGGCGGCGCGCCCTGCCACTGCACCGACACGATCATGATCGTGCACATCTCGGAGGACCGGGAGCGGGCCAGCGTGGTGAGCCTGCCGCGCGACTCGTACGCGATGACGCCCGCGCACGTCGACGCCACCACCGGGGAACGCCACCAGGGGCACCCCATCAAGATCAACGCGGCGTACGCGGAGGGCGGACCGCAACTCACGGTCCGGACCGTGGAGTCCATGACCCACGTGAAGATCGACCACTACCTGGAGGTCGACTTCACCAGCTTCATGAAGACGGTGGACGTCCTCGGCGGCGTCGAGATCTGCAACGCCGACCCGCTGAAGGACGCGTACACCGGCCTCGACCTGGCGGCCGGCCGGCACCGGCTGATGGGCGGCGAGGCACTCCAGTACGTCCGCTCCCGGCACGCCGACGGCTCCTCCGACCTCGGCCGGATGAAACGCCAGCAACGCTTCCTCGCGGCGCTGATCGACCGGGCGACGTCCTCCGGGATCCTGCTGAACCCGATGAGGTTCCGTGACGTGACCCGGGCCGTCCTCGGCTCCGTGCGCGCCGACAAGGGCTTCGGCACGGACGAACTGCTCGACCTGGGCCGGGCGATGCGGAACTTCTCCCCCTCCTCGTCGGAGTTCACGACCGTGCCGATCGGTCAGATGGGATACCTCGTCAAGGGCGTCGGCTCGACCCTGAAGTGGGACCCCGCGAAGTCGGCGCAGCTCTTCAAGGCCCTGCGCGAGGACCAGCCGCTCGCCGCGCACAAGCCGCGCAGCAAGGCGCTGCTGGTCCCCGTCTCCCCGCAGCAGATCCGCGTCCAGGTCGAGAACGGGACGGCGAGGACGGGACTCGGCCAGCGCGTCGACGCGGCGCTGGCGGCCACGGGTTTCCGCACGACGGGCACCCCGACGAACTCGGCCACCCCCGCCACCAAGCGCACCCTCATCACCTACGACCCCCGCTGGGACCGCTCGGCCCGCTCCCTGGCCGCGGCCCTGCCCGGCAGCGAACTGCGCGCGGTGCCCGGACAGGGGGCCGTACTGAAGGTGGTCGCGGGGACGGACTTCGAGCACGTCCGGAAGGTACGGGCCGAGGACGAGTTGCAGGGGGAGTTCGGCGTGGTCACGGGGGACGAGGTGGGGTGTGTTTAGGGGAGACGGTGGCCCGGGGCGTCCGTAGCGGAAAGCGGGTGGCCCAGGGTGCCGCGAGGGTGGTCCGGCGGCGCAGGATGGGCTCGCGCCCGCCGACCTCCGTATCGCCGACCACGACCCCGACTGGCCCCGCCGGGCCGCCGCCGCTATCGACGCCCTGCGCGGGGCGGCTCCCGGGCTGTTCGCGGAGATCGAGCACCTCGGGTCCACGGCCGTTCCGGGGCGGCCGCCAAGCCCGTCCTCGACCTGATGGCCGCCGTCCGTGACCTAATGGCTGCCGCCGGGGCCCGTGTGTGTGAGGGGGGCCTGGGTCGTGCTCAGTCGTCGAAGCCCTCCGCCGCCCGCTTCTCCCGTAGTTCCTTGATCGCCCGGCGCCTCGCGAGGCGGTGCGTGCGGCGGATCTGGGCCTCCTGGTAGCGGCGCTCGTCGCGCTCCGTCTCCGGGAGGACCGGAGGGACCCGGCGGGGCCTGCCGTCGGCGTCCACGGCCGCGAAGACCAGGTAGGCCGAGCCGACCTGGGTGGCCGGGGTCGACTCGTTCCAGCGCTCGGCGAGGACCCGTACCCCGACCTCCATCGAGGTCCGGCCGGTCCAGTTGACCTGGGCCTTCACATGGACGAGGTCGCCGACCCGGACCGGCTCCAGGAACGCCATCTCGTCCATGGAGGCGGTGACCGCGGGTCCGCCGCTGTGCCGGCCCGCCACCGCGCCCGCCGCGTCGTCCACCAGTTTCATGATCACGCCGCCGTGCACCGTACCGAGGAGGTTGGTGTCGGCCTGGGTCATGATGTGGCTCAGCGTGGTGCGGGACGCCGAGGTGGGCTTGCCCGGGATCTCCGGAGGCTCCGGAGTCTCCGGTCCGGCGGCGGCGGTGGCCTGGTCTGTCATGGCCCCACCCTATGCCGTGATGACAATTCGGGAATTTGTGTCAGCTTGGCAACAGCGGTGACCTGATTTTCCGACGGCCCTTGTATAGGGCCCGGCGGGTACCGGCACACTGGGGCCCATGAACGATTGGCCCGAGGGATGGTCCGGCGACAACCGCGGAGACCGGTACGGACGCGGCAGCGCGAGCGCACAGCCCGAGAGCGCCCGCGTGATGCGCCAGGTGCGCCGCGGCCAGGCGCCGCCGTACAACGCCGGCGTGCCCCCGCAGCAGGGGTACGTCAACGGCCAGGGCCACGGTGACTACGACGGGTACGACAGCGGCTACAACACCGGCCAGGTGTACGGCGGCGCCGGCCACGGCGGTCCCGGCGACCCGGTGGGCGGCCGGGGTCCGCGTCCCGCGCCGAACTGGCGCAAGCGGATCAAGTGGACCGCGATCGTGGTGATCACCGGGCTGGTCGTGACGACCGTCGGCACCTACTTCTGGGCCGACTCCAAGCTCAACCGCGAGGTCGACCTGTCCAAGGTCATCGACCGGCCGGAACAGGGCGACGGCACCAACTACCTGATCGTCGGCTCCGACAGCCGCGCCGGGCTCTCCTCCGAGCAGAAGAAGCAGCTGCACACCGGCTCCGCCGAGGGCAAGCGCACCGACTCGATGATGATCCTGCACACCGGCAGCAGCGGCGACACGCTGATCTCGCTGCCGCGTGACTCGGACGTGGAGATCCCGACCTTCGTGGGCTCCGAGTCCGGCAAGACGTACAAGGGCACCGGCCGGCACGTGAAGCTGAACGCCGCGTACGCCGAGGACGGCCCCGAACTGCTGGTGCGCACGGTGGAGTTCAACACCGGGCTGCGCATCGACCACTACGTCGAGATCGGCTTCGCCGGCTTCGCGAGCATCGTGGACGCGGTCGGCGGTGTCGAGATCGACATCGACAAGGGGTTCAAGGACAAGTACTCCGGCGCCGACTTCAAGTCGGGCAAGCAGACGCTGAACGGCGACCAGGCGCTCGCCTTCGTCCGCACCCGGCACGCGTTCGCCGCGTCCGACCTGCAACGCACCAAGAACCAGCAGAAGTTCCTCGCGGCCCTCGCCCACCAGGTGGCGACCCCCGGCACGGTCCTGAACCCGTTCAAGCTCTACCCGACGCTCGGCGCGGGCCTGGACTCGCTCATCGTCGACAAGGACATGGGCCTGTACGACCTGGGCTCGATGTTCTTCGCGATGAAGGGCGTCAACGGCGGCGACGGCACCTCGCTGAACATGCCGATCTCCGGGTCCACCGGCGGCAACCTCGTCTGGGACAAGGCAAAGGTGAAGCAGCTGGTCCAGGAGCTGAACAACGACGAGAAGGTCACGGTCACGGGCAACTGACCGCGACGGACACCGCGAAGGGCCGGTCCGGCGGACCGGCCCTTCGCCCTGTCCGGCCTACGCCCCGTCTGCCCTTCGCCCTGCCTGCCCTTCGCCCTGTCCGGCCTACGCCCTGTCTGCCCTTCGCCCCGTCCGCCCTACGCCCGCCGGGCCGAGCCCAGCAGCGCGGTGTGCGGCAGCACCAACCGTCCCTCCCCGTCGGCGACTTCGGCCGCGAGACGGTCGTACTCACGCCTGATCCGCACGACGGTCCCGGGGCTCTGCGAGGTGACGACCAGCCCGATGGTGCCGATCCCCGCGGCGGCCCCGCTCCACCACTCCTCGGCGGTGGGGCGGTGCTCCCACGCCACCTCCGCGCACCGCGCGTCGACGAGACCGGCCTCCGCGAGCAGCGCCGCGAACCCCTCCGTCGTACGGCCGAAGTCCTCGTCCGGGGCGAGGCGGGGCAGGTGGTCCGGCGGTACCGCCCCCGCGGCCTCGCAGGCCCGCCCGAGCAGCTCCATGCCGCTCTGGCGGCCGCCGGCCCAGATGGTCAGGGCCGCGCTGCCACCCGGCCGCAACACTCTCCGCAGCTCGGCCAGCGCGGTGCGGGGGCGGCCGACGTGGTTGAGGACGAAGTTCCCGACGACGGCGTCGAACTCGGCATCCGGGTAAGGAAGTTCGGGCAGTACGCCGATCCGTGCGTCGACTCCGGCGGTCCGGGCCGCCGCGACCATCCCGGCATCGGCGTCCACCGCGCTCACCCGTGCCCCGCGCGCCACCGCGGCCAGCGCCGCCGTACCGGTGCCGGTGCCGACGTCCAGCACACGCGTCCCCTCCACGACCCCGGCCGCGTCCAGCAGCGCGGGAACCGGGTGCGCGCACAGCCGCGCGAAGCTGCCCGCGTAGGCCTTCGTCCGCCCCGACCACATCGTCCGCTCGGCCGTGTCGAAGGCCTCTGTCGCACTCGTCATGGCGCCAGCCTGCCGCAGACGGGGTCGGAGGCACCCGGCAGGGGGCGCCTCCGACCCTGGGCGGCCTGCGTCACATCGCCATGCCCGCCATCGCCCGACAGGTCTCCACGCAGCGGCGACACGCCTGCGCGCACCGCATCAGCTGGGGATCGTCCGGCATGGACATACACGCCTCGGCGCACGTCTCGCACGCCTTGGCGCACATCGCGCACATCTCCGCCGACATGGACGAGCGGCGCATCATCATGTCCGCGCACATGCGGGTCATGTCGGCGCAGTCCATGAGCGCACGCATGATCTGCATCTGCGCCTGGCCGCCCCTCTGCATGCAGGCGCTCATCGTCTCCTCGCAGACGCTGTGGCACTCCATGCACGCCGCCACGCAGTCCTGCATCTCCTTGCTCATCGCGGACATGCTCTCGGCCTGGGTCATGGCTCCTCCTGGGGGCGCGGGAGCCCGGGGCGGGCCCCGTGTCCTTCCGTCCTACGCCCCTGCCACGCCGGGCGCCATCGGGCGGACGTCATCAATCCGCCCCGAAATGCCCCACCCCACGACATGACAAAAGCCCCCGGAACACCTCCGGGGGCTCAGTCGTCGCCGCAACGGGCGTGCGGTTACGGCAGGTTGCGGGCCATGACGATCCGCTGGACCTGGTTGGTGCCCTCATAGATCTGTGTGATCTTGGCGTCGCGCATCATCCGCTCCACCGGGTAGTCCCGCGTGTACCCGTACCCGCCGAGCAGCTGGACCGCGTCCGTGGTGACCTCCATGGCCACGTCGGAGGCGAAGCACTTCGCCGCCGCGCCCTGGAAGGTGAGGTTCTTGTCGCCGCGCTCCGAGGCGGCCGCGGCCTGGTAGGTCAGGGCGCGGGCGGCCTCGATCTTCATGGCCATGTCGGCGAGCATGAACTGGATGCCCTGGAAGTCGGCGATGGCCTTGCCGAACTGCTTGCGCTCCTGGACGTAGCCCTTGGCGTAGTCGAGGGCGCCCTGGGCGACGCCGAGGGCCTGGGCGGCGATGGTGATGCGGGTGTGGTCCAGGGTCTTCATCGCGGTGGCGAAGCCGGTGCCCTCCTCGCCGATCATGCGGTCGGCGGGGATGCGGACGTTGTCCAGGTAGACCTCGCGGGTGGGCGAGCCCTTGATGCCGAGCTTCTTCTCCGGGGCGCCGAAGGAGACGCCCTCGTCGGACTTCTCGACGACGAAGGCCGAGATGCCCTTGGAGCGCTTGGTGGGGTCGGTGACGGCCATCACCGTGTAGTACTCGGACTCGCCGGCGTTGGTGATCCAGCGCTTGACGCCGTTGAGGATCCAGTGGTCGCCGTCGCGGACGGCCTTGGTCTTCATGCCGGCCGCGTCGGAGCCGGCGTCGGGCTCGGAGAGGGCGTAGGAGAACATCGCCTCGCCCTTGGCGAGCGGGGCCATGTACTTCTTCTTGAGCTCCTCCGAGCCGGAGAGGATCACCGGGAGCGAGCCCAGCTTGTTCACCGCGGGGATCAGGGAGGAGCTGACGCAGACGCGGGCGACCTCCTCGATCACGATGACGGTGGCCAGCGCGTCGGCGCCGGCGCCGCCGTACTCCTCGGGGACGTGCACGGCGTGCAGGTCGTTGGCGACCAGTGCTTCCAGGGCCTCGCGAGGGAAGCGGGCCTCCTCGTCGACCGCTGCGGCGTAGGGCGCGATCTTCGCCTCCGCCAGCGAGCGGATGGCGTCCCGGAGCATGTCGTGCTCCTCGGACGGGCGGTACAGGTCGAAGTCAGCCGATCCGGCCAAGGTCTCTCACGCTCCAAGGACGCTGCAATGCCTGTGCTAATTACCGTTAAGTAACTCAAATTTTAGGGGCCCGCCCACGGGAGTGATACGTGAGCTTGGCGACAGGGTGGACGGGCAGGGGGAAAAATGCCCGGCACAGGGCCCGACTATGCTCGGGCACCGCACGACCGCAGCCCTCCCTGGAGACCCCATGAGCCTCAAGATCACCGTGATCGGCACCGGCTACCTCGGCGCCACGCACGCCGCGGCCATGGCCGAACTCGGGTTCGAGGTGTTGGGGCTGGACGTGGTGCCCGAGAAGATCGAGATGCTCCAGCGGGGCGAGGTCCCGATGTTCGAGCCCGGTCTCGAGGATCTGCTGCGCAGGCATGTCGCCGGGATCGAGGGCTCCACGGGCCGGCTCCGCTTCACCATGTCGTGGGAGGAGGCAGGCGCCTTCGGTGATGTGCACTTCGTCTGTGTGAACACGCCTCAGCGGCACGGCGAGTACGCCTGTGACATGTCGTACGTCGACTCCGCGATCGCCTCCCTCGCCCCGCACCTGACCCGCCCGGCCCTCGTGGTCGGCAAGTCGACGGTCCCGGTGGGGTCCGCCGACCGGCTGGCCCGCTATCTGGCCGACCACTCCCCCGCGGGCGCGGACGCCGAGCTGGCCTGGAACCCGGAGTTCCTGCGCGAGGGCTTCGCGGTGAACGACACGCTGCACCCGGACCGGATCGTGGTCGGGGTGCGCAGCGAGCGCGCGGAGAAGCTGCTGCGCGAGGTGTACGCCACACCGCTGGCCGAGAACACGCCGTTCGTGGTGACGGACTTCCCGACCGCCGAGCTGGTGAAGACGTCGGCGAACTCCTTCCTGGCGACGAAGATCTCCTTCATCAACGCGATGGCGGAGGTCTGCGAGGCCGCCGACGGCGATGTCGCCAAGCTGGCCGAGGCGATCGGGTACGACGACCGGATCGGCAGCAAGTTCCTGCGGGCCGGGATCGGCTTCGGCGGCGGCTGTCTGCCCAAGGACATCCGTGCCTTCATGGCCCGCGCGGGCGAGCTCGGGGCCGACCAGGCGCTGACCTTCCTGCGCGAGATCGACTCGATCAACATGCGCCAGCGCGGGCAGATGGTGGAGCTGGCCCGGCAGATACTGGGCGGCGGGCCGTTCCTCGGCAAGCGGGTCGCGGTGCTCGGCGCCACCTTCAAGCCCGACTCGGACGACGTGCGCGACTCCCCCGCCCTGAACGTGGCCGGGCAGATCCACCTCCAGGGCGGCCAGGTCACGGTCTACGACCCGAAGGGCATGGCGAACGCCCGCCGCCTCTTCCCGACCCTCGGCTACGCCGACACGGCCGTGGACGCGGTCCGGGGCGCCGACGTGGTGCTCCACCTCACGGAGTGGCGCGAGTTCCGCGAACTGGACCCGGCGGCCCTGGGGGAGGTCGCGGCATCGAAGACCGTCCTGGACGGCCGCAACGCCCTGGACCCGGCACTGTGGCGCAAGGCGGGCTGGACTTACCGGGCCATGGGGCGGCCCACCGCCTGAGCGGGGGCCTGGGCCGCACGGCCCCGGCCCCAGCTCTGGAGCTCTGGAGCTCTGGAGCTCTGGAGCTCTGGAGCTCTGGAGCTCTGGCCCAGGCTCCGGCAGGCTTCCTTACAGGTCTCAGCGGCTCTCGGCGCGATGGTCGGATGCCGTCGCGCCGGGAAGGCCGTCGGCACCGCAACGCCCCTCGGTGCGATGCCGTGAATCAACGGCCCAGGCTGCGCCGGGAATTGGGCCGCGCGCGGTCCGGGCGGGGGCCTGGAGACCTTGCGGCGGGGTTCCGGTAGCTCATGGCCGACCGGCTCCCGGTGGGTCCCCACCCGGCCGTCCATGCCCTCGACACACCCGCCCTGACCTGGTGTTTTCCTGGAATTCGCCTAGGCTGACGAGGCCTGTCGGACGGCATCGCGGGAGAACCCATGGGCGAGAAAGCCATCGAGTACGACGCCAGTTGGATCGAGGTCCTGGAGGGGCGGCACGCGATCCGTAAACGGCCGGGGATGTATGTCGGCTCGACCGGCGAACGGGGCCTGCGGCAGACGGTGTTCGACGTGGCCGACCGGGCGGTGAACGAGGTCCTCACCGGTTCGGCCACCCGCCTCGGCATCACCTTCCTGTCCGACGGCAGGGTGCGGGTCGACGACGACGGACCAGGCGTCCCCGTCGAGGCGGCCGGCCACACCGGCGGTCCCGGTCTGGAGACCCTGCTGACGCGCCCCTTCACCGGGCCGGACACCAGCGGGCGGCACGACCTGACGTCCGGGCTCGTCGGCGTCGGCCCCTGCGTCACCAACGCCCTGTCGAGTCGTCTGACGGCCGAGGTGCGGCGGGACGGGACGCGTTGGGTCCAGGAGTACGCCCACGGGGCCGCGCTCGCCCCGCCCGTCGCCGTGGGCCCGGCGAGCGGCAGCGGGACCACGCTCACCTTCCGGCCCGACGCCGGCATCTTCGAGACGACGGAGTTCGTCTTCGGCGTCTTCGTGGAGCGCTTCAGGGAACTTGCCTTCCTGTACCGGGATCTGGACGTGTCGCTGACCGACGAACGCCCTCCGGGGGAGCCGCGCTCAGTGCGGTTCCGATTCCCGGACGGGGTACGGGAGTTCGTCGCCTTCCTGGACGCGGAGGCGTGGACGGCCGGGACCGCCGGGCCGGCCGGGGCTGCCGTCCATCCGGACGTCATCGCCTTCGAGCGGGACACTCCAGAGGCGACGGTGGACGTGGCCCTGCGCTGGTCCGACTCCCGCGAGGAGCGGGTCCGGGGCTTCGCCAACGGTGTGCCCACCCTTGAGGGGAGCACCCATCTGCTGGGCTTCCGGGACGGGTTGGCCGCCGCGGTGGGCGCGTACGCGCGTGAGCGGCGGTTGCTGACGGCGGCCGACCCCGATCCGTGCGCGCACCGGATCGGCCAGGGCCTGACGGCGGTCGTGTCTGTCAAGCTGGACCGGCCCGAGTTCCTCGGTGCCACGCGCGGCTCGCTGGGCAATCCGGCAGCGCGTTCGTGCGTCGCGGAAACCGTGCGGGATCATCTCGGCGCCTGGTTCGCGGCACAGCCGGAGCAGGCCTGGGCCGTCGTCAGTCGGTTCCTCTGAGGCGCTCGCCGGGTCCCGCGCGACGGCATATGCCGTCGTCCCCGGAATCATCAACACGAGTTCGATTTGCATTCGAGTACGGTGGGGATTTGACCGTTCTCACAGGCCATACCCCCGTAAAGGAGAGGTAGGCAACGGTCGGTTAACCGACGCGTAGTCAAGCGGAATCCGCTCTCCACTCCACTGTTCGTCACCCGCCGGATTCTTCCGGTGGATTGACCTGAGCATGTCAGGAGTGGAGTCATGCCCTTGTTCCGCAGGGCGGTCTGGCCTCGTGATCATCGCGACGAACTGGTCGCCGGGGCACTCGTCGGCGCGGTGGTGATCGTGCTGGGGTACGCGTCGGGCATCGGCGCCCCCGGAGCGGCCGAAGCCGTGGTACCCCCGGCCGTTGCGCCCGCGACCACCGCGCCGACGACCGCGCCCACCTCCCCCGAGGCGGGGCAGGCCCCGGGCGGATCCGGTGGAATGCCGGCCTACGGCGGGGGTTACGCGGACGTCGGGTACGGCGGCGGAGACGGAGGCGTCGTGACCGGTACCGGCCCTGGCGATCATGCGGGCGGCCACACCGGAGGGCACGAGAACTCGCCCCCCGCGTCCGGCCCGACGCCCACCACCCCTGCCCCTGCGCCCACCCCCACGCCCACGCCCGCACCCACCCCGACGGGCACCTGCGAGGACGGCCAGGTCACCGTCGTACAGCCGCTGCTCGTCGGCCTCACCGAGCCCGTGCTCGGTCTCCTGGGCGGAGCCGGCACTTCAGCCTCGCCCTCAGCCTCCCCGTCACCCACGCCCTCCCCCTGCGTCGGCCTCCCGCCCGTCTCCAGTCTCCTCGGCGGCGTCCTCGCCCCCTCCCCGCTGCCGGAGGAGACCCCGTGAGGCGCCTGCTCCTCCTCGCCGCCCTGCTCCTGTGCGCCCTGCTCGGCACGGCCCAACCCGCCTCCGCACACACCGAGTTGGTGAGTTCCTCCCCCAAGGACGGAGCCACGCCCGCGAAGGCCCCCGACCACCTCACCCTCACCTTCGACGAGGCCGTCGACGTCGCCGACGTCAGGGTGCTGACCGTGGACGGGGACCGACTGCCGGTGTCCCGGACGGCGCACCGGAACGTCGTGCGGGTCGCGCTCGGCAGCCCCGCGGACGGGAGCTTCGCGCTCGTGTGGTCGGTCGTGGACGAGGAGGACGGACACGCCTCCTCCGGCCGGATCGCCTTCTCCGTCGCCGCGCAGGCCGCCCCGGGCGGCAGCGCGGAGTCGTCCGCTCCCGCCCCCTCCCCCTCGGTGCGCAAGGGCCTCGTGGCCGCCCGCTGGGCCGGCTACCTCGCGCTGGCCCTGTTCGTCGGCGGGCTCGCCTTCGTCGCGCTGCTGTGGCCGGGCGGGGCGTACGAGCCGCGGGCCCGGGCGCTGCTGGGGTTCGCCTGGACGGTCGGCCTGCTGGCGACGGTCGCCGCGGTCGGGCTCCAGGGCGCGTACGCCTCCCTCGGCGGCCTGCGCGACGCGTTCCACCCGGCGGCCTACGCCGACGTCCTCAGCACCCGGCCCGGCATCGTGCTCGCCGCGCGCGGGCTGATGTGGGTGCTCGCGGCGGTGGTGCTCGCCGCGCTGCTCCAGGGTGCCGCCCGCTCTCCGGGCTGGCGGGTGGGCGCGCTCGCGGTGACGTTCGGACTTCTGCGCACCACCGGCATGACGGGCCACAACTCCGAGGGCAACGAGCCCACTTGGGGTGCCGTCGCCGACTTCCTGCACCTGCTCGGGGCCGCCCTGTGGATCGGCGGGCTCGCCATGCTCGCGCTGGCGGTGCTGCCGCGCAGGCGCCCCGGGGAGCTGGCCGAGGTGGTGCCCGGCTACGCGCGGCTCGCGGCGCTGAGCGTCGCCGGCATCGTGGGCGCCGGGCTGGTGCTCGCGTGGCAGGTGGTGGGGTCGTACGACGCCCTGCTGCACACGTCGTACGGGCATCTGCTGCTCGTCAAGACGGCCGTCCTCGGGGGCGTCCTGGTGGCCGCGTACGCGAGCCGCCAGTGGGTGCGCACCCGTCTCGATCTCGCCGTGCTGCTGCGCGGTGACGCCGCCACCGTGCGGTCCTTCGGTTACTCGGTCGCGGCGGAGACGGGGCTGGTCCTCGTCGTGCTCGCCGTGACGAGTCTGCTGGTCACGGCCGACCCCGGCCGCTGAACTCCCCCAAAGTCAGAAGGAGTTGTAGTGAAGAGAAGTGACGACACCGGTGAGCGCAGGCCGCCCGCCGGGAAGACCGGGAACCGGTCCCTGCTGTTCGCCGGACTCGGCGCGACCCTCGCCGCCGTACTCAGTCTCGGGCTGCTGAGCGCGGCCACGGGTTCCACCACGGCCTCGCAGCAGGCGGCGGGCGCGGCTCAGGCGCCCGCGGCCGCGGCGGCCGACATGAAGGCCGCCGCCACTCCCGACCACCAGGTCGACATCACGGGGTACAAGTTCGGCGACGGCAAGCAGCTGGTCGTGGAGGTCGGGCAGACCGTCCGGTGGACCAACCACGACAGCGCGCCGCACACGGTGACCACGACCAAGGCCCCGGTGGCCTTCGACTCGGGGACGCTGAAGCAGGGCCAGTCGTGGTCGTACACCTTCACCAAGGTGGGGACGTACGAGTACTACTGCGCGGTGCACCCGGACATGGTGTCCTCCGTGAAGGTCGTGGCGGCCTCCGGCGGTGGCGGTACGACGCCCACGCCGACCCCGACGCCCACGACCGCCCCCACGGGCACGCCCACGGCCACACCGACGGCCTCCCCCACGCCGACCCACACCGGCATGCCGACGGCGACCCCGACGGCCACCCCGACCGCCACGCCGACCGATGGCACCGGTGGCGGCTCCGGCGAGCAGTGCGCCAGCATCCGCAACGAGCTCCTGCCGGTCCTCCAGCACCTCTACGCGGCCCACCTGGAGGAGTCGCCCGGGCAGCAGGTGCAGGACGCGCTCGCGCTCGACTCGTATCTCAAGAGGCACACCGTGTGGATCGAGTCCATTCTCAAGCCCGCCGTCGCCGACGGGGGTTCGGTGGCCGACGACACTCTCACCGTGCTGCTCCAGCACATCTACTCGGCACACCTGGAGGAGTCGCTCGGGCAGCAGGTCACGGACCTGCTCGACGTCGACAGCTACGTGAAGATGCACACCGTCTGGGCCGGGCACATGCTCACGCCCACCACGGACTTCCTCACCGCGAGCTGCTGACGCATGGGTGAGCGCCGCTCCGGCCGAGGCTCAGTCGGCCGGAGCGGCGCTCGCGCCCATTCTCCACACCCCCACCACATTTCGGGAACCGCTTTCCAAGGAGTTCGGGGATGACAACCGTCACTCTGCCCACTGTTCCACCACCGCGCCGCCTTTCCGTGCCCCCCGACCGCTCGCTCGCCGAACTCACCGCCTGGTACGGCCCGTTGCCCGTACGGCGGCGGCGGGTGCCGCTCGCCGCGGCGACCCTGGACCTGCCCGTGGAGGCCGGACAGCCCGCTTTCCGCCTTGAGTTCGACGACCGCGAGCTGCGGGCGGTCCTCACCTCCGAGCGGGTCGAGGACCTGCCCGGCGACCGCCTCCAGCTCACCGCCGACCTCGACATCGACGGCACGGCCTTCCCCGTCCTCCTGCGGCTGCGGGTGGTCGACCGCTCCGAGGACCGGCTGCTCGTCGTGGGCACGGCCCGGCTGCCGTACCGGCTGCTGCGCCGGGCCACCGGGTTCCGGCTGCCGTGGCGACTTCCGGCCACGCGGCTCAGGCTGCTCGTCGCGGCGGAGTTCGCGTGAGGGCGCTGCTGCGGGCCGCGGCCGCGCTCGCCCTCCTCACGGTCTGGCTGCTCCCGTCGGGCCGGGCGTCGGCCGCGTCCTACTCCGTCGCCATGAAGGGCTATGCCTTCTCGCCCGCCTCCCTGAGCGTCCCCGCGGGCTCCACGGTCACGTGGACCAACTACGACACCGCCCCGCACGACGTGAAGACCACCTCCGGCCCGCTCTCGATCCACTCGCCCATGCTCGACAAGGGCGAGAGCTGGAGTTTCACGTTCGCCACGGCCGGTTCCTACGGCTATGTGTGCACCGTCCATCCGGACATGACGGCCGGGATCACGGTCCGGGCGGCGGCTCCGGCTCCGGCTCCGGCTCCGGCGACGAGGTCGGCGGCGCCGGCCGAGCACGCACACACCGCTGAGCCGCGGACCACCTCACGTCCGGCCCACTCGGCACCAGCCCGCTCGGCACCGGCGATGACGATGCCGTCGCCGACTCCGACCCCCACGGTGTCCGAAGCCGCCGTACCGCAGGCGGCGCAGCCCCCCGCGACCACGACGACGGCCTCGACGGTCCGCCCCCTGGACCCCCTTCTGCTGCTGGCGGGCCTGGTGGCCGGAGTCGCGGTCCTGTGCCTTCTGCTGGTGGGCTCACGGACCTCCCGGGCACGGGAGGAGGAAGCCTGACGGGAGCGCCCGCTCACGCCTTCGCCCGGTACCGCCGCATCTTGGCCCGGGCCCCGCACACCTGCATCGAGCACCACCGCCCCCGCCCCGCCGGACTGCGGTCGTAGTACGCCCAGTGGCAGTCCACGGCCTCGCAGGCCTTCAGCCGGGTCCACGTGCCCGCGACCAGCGACTCGGCGACGGCGGCGGCGACGCGGGAGATCAGGGGCCCGGTGTCGGCGGGGGCGAGGGCGGCCGAGCCGTCGGACGGGGACACCGTCACCAGCAGGGGGGCGGTCGCCAGCAGCTCCCCCAACGGCGTCACGGAGCGGTGCGCCGGATGTCCCGCGTGGGCCAGCAGGGCGACCCGCAGCGACTCCCGCAGCTCGCGGGCCCCGGCCGCCTCGCCCTCGGCGATCCCGAACCGCTCCCGCCCCTCCGCCGTGTCCAGCGCATCCGCCCCCGACTCCAGGTCGAGCGTGTTGACCAGCGACTGGACCAGGGTCAGTCCGCCGGGCGCGGGCGATCGCTCACTCATGGCTGCACGCTACCTACCTCGTGAATCCCCTTGCGACGTTACCTCCTATACGGGAGCATGCGGTAACCGTTACTGGTTACTCACCTCTACAGGTAACAACATTCCAAGGAGGAAGCCATGGCCGTCGCCGAACTCGGAGCCGTCGTACTGGACTGTCCCGACCCCCGCGCGCTCGCCGGTTTCTACGCCGGTGTCCTCGGCGGCACCGTCGAGGGCGAGGGCGACTGGGTGGACCTCAAGGCCCCCGGGGGGCGGACGCTGTCCTTCCAGGCCGCACCCGGATTCGTACCGCCCAGGTGGCCCGCACCCGACGCCTCGCAGCAGTTCCACCTGGACCTGAGCGTCCCGGACCTGGACGCGGCCGAGAAGGAGGTGCTGGCACTCGGGGCCACGCCGCTGGACACCGAGGACCGCTCCCGGAGCTTCCGGGTGTACGCGGACCCGGCTGGGCACCCGTTCTGCCTCTGTGCCTGCTGAGACGACCGCCGACCAGGAGGAACCCTCGTGACCGTCGCCCGCTTCCGTTCCGTCGTGCTCGACTGCCCCGATCCCCGCGCGCTGGCCCACTTCTATGCGGGCATCGTGGGCGGCACCCCGGAGGACGACGACCCCGACTGGGTCGTCCTGCGGGTCCCCGCCGGGCCGCGCCTCGCCTTCCAGAGCGCCCCGGGGTTCACCCCGCCGGAGTGGCCGCGCGCCGACCGCAACTCCCAGCAGTTCCACCTCGACCTCGACGCCGGCAGCACCTGGGAGGAGATCGAGGCGGCCGAGGCCAGGGTGCTGGAGCTGGGCGCGCGGCTGCTGCAAGCGGAGAGCAAGGAGGACTTCCGGGTGTACGCGGACCCGGCGGGACATCCGTTCTGCCTGTGCCGGATCGACCCTGTGTGAGGTCTGCCCGGGCGCTGCGTGAGGCGGCGGCCGGTCAGCCGTCCAGGTCGGCGATCTTCGCCGTGGACGGCTCCCGGCGCTGCTGTGCCGCCCGTGCGGTGAAGTCGGACTCGCGCAGCACCCGCTGGACGTTGCCCCAGGTCAGCAGGGCGAGGTCGGCCTCCGCCCAGCCGCGGCGCAGCAGCTCGGCGACGAGGTGCGGGTAGCAGGAGGCGTCGCCGAGTTCCTGCGGGTGCGCGGTCCCGGCGTCGTAGGTGCCGGACAGGCCCACGCACTCGACGCCGGCGACCTCGCGCACATGGTCGAGGTGGTCGGCGACGTCCCGGACCGTGGGCCCGGTCTGCTCGGCGGTCAGCGGCACCATGCACAGCCCCTTGGCCGCGCCCAGCTCGGTGAGCAGGTCGTCGGGGAGGTTGGCGGGGTGCGGGCGCAGGGCGCGGGCGGCGGAGCGGGTGAACAGCACGGGCGCCTTGGAGACCGCGAGGACCCGCCGGATGGTGTCCCCGGAGGCGCCGGAGAGATCGGCGAGAACCCCGAGCCGGTTCATCTCGCGCAGCACCTCCTCGCCGAACCGGGTCAGCCCCGCCTCGCTCGCCCAGGACACCCCGGACAGGGTGAGGGCGCGCAGGCCGAGGGCGTGCAGGGAGCGCAGGATGCCGAGCGAGTCCCCGAGGGCGGCGGCACCGGCGGGGCCGAGCAGGACGGCGACGCGTCCGCAGTGGTGGGCGTCGGTGGTCTGTCCTGCCGTACAGGCCAGGCGCAGGCCCTCGGGATGGTTCCGTACGACCGTCTTGACCAGGTCGAGCTGCTCCAGCGTGGCCCCCACCGCACGGTCCCCGTCGAGGCCCTCGGGCAGGTGCAGCGACCACAGCAGGGCGCCCACGTGTCCCTCCCTGAGCCGGGGCACGTCCGTGTCCACGGCGCTCTCGCCGAGTTCCAGGTCGAACCAGGGCAGGTGCCGCAGCGCCCAGGGCAGTCCGCTGTAGCCGTCTGCGACGGGGTGCGCGGCGAGGAGGGCGCGGGCGCGTTCCAGGGGCTCGGCGTCCGGGTCGGAGACAGGGGTGTACAGCTCCGGCACGGCCCCGAAGAGCTGGGGCAGCTCTCCCACCTCGGCCGGGGGGTGCAGTTCGTCCTGGAGGTCTGCCATGACGGGCTCCGTACGTCGTGATCTTCCTGATCGCCGTACGGTCACCGTCGCACGGGGTGCGGGGCGCTTCCTGGTGGACGGGGCGTTCGGGGGTACGGCCCGGATCCACGCGGGGGGCCTGGCCGGTCCACCGGCCCCACGGGCCGCCCAAAGGCCTCCGACCTCGCCTTTCACCCCTTGCCCCCTGCCCCCCGACCGCGGCCGTGGGTCAGGTGTTCCTCGTCCCTCCCGGGGCCCGCACGGGATTCAGCGCCGCCCCCGTATACGTGGGCGGGGCGGACGGCTGCACCGACCACCCCGCCCTGGACGCTCAGCCGTCGAGTGCGGTGAGAGTCGCGTTGGACGGACCCCGTGTGGCCCGAAGGTCGCGGGAGACGTCCTCCGCCGCGCCCAGCACCCGGACCGCGTTCTGCCAGGTCAGCTTGGCCAGGTCCGGCCTGGACCAGCCGCGGTCGAGGAGTTCCGCGATGAGGTTCGGATAGCCGGAGACGTCGTCGAGGCCGTCCGGGGTGAAGGCGGTGCCGTCGTAGTCGCCGCCGATGCCGATGTGGTCGACGCCCGCCACCTCGCGCATGTGGTCGAGGTGGTCGGCGACCGTCGCGACCGTGGCGACGGGGCGCGGGGTGCGCTCCTCGAAGGCGCGGTGCACCTTCATCGCCTCCGGGGTGGTGTCGAGGTGGTGGAAGCCGTGCTCGCGCATGTTCTCGTCGGCGGCGGCCGTCCAGTCGACGGCGGCCTGGAGGACGAACTTCGGCACGAAGGTCACCATCGCCATGCCGCCGTTGGCGGGCAGGCGTTCCAGGACGTCGTCGGGAACGTTGCGCGGGTGGTCGCACACGGCTCGCGCCGAGGAGTGCGAGAAGATCACCGGCGCGCTCGTCGCGTCCAGCGCGTCCCGCATGGTCGTCGCCGCCACGTGCGAGAGGTCCACGAGCATGCCCTCGCGGTTCATCTCCCGCACCACCGCACGGCCGAACGCCGACAGGCCCCCGACACCGGGCTCGTCGGTCGCCGAGTCCGCCCAGTCCACGTTGTCGTTGTGGGTGAGGGTCATGTAGCGCACGCCGAGCGCGTACAACGCGCGTAGCGTCGCGAGGGAGTTGGCGATGGAATGGCCGCCCTCGGCGCCCATGAGGGAGGCGATACGGCCTTCCCGGCGGGCCGCCTCCATGTCCGCGGCGGTGAGCGCGGGCCGCAGCGTGTCGGCGTACCGCGCCTGGAGCTGCCGTACGCAGTCGATCTGTTCCAGGGTCGCCGGCACCGCGTCGGGCAGGTCCGAGCGGACGTACACCGACCAGTACTGCGCGCCGACCCCGCCGGCCCGCAGCCGGGCCAGGTCGGTGTGCAGGTGGGCCGACTGGTCGGTGGCGATGTCCCGGGCGTCGAGGTCGTAGCGGACCTGTTCGCGCAGGGCCCAGGGCAGGTCGTTGTGGCCGTCGACGACCGGGAACTCGCTCAGGAGTTCCCGGGCCGCCGCCAGCTCTGCCGCGGCCGTCACTTGCCGAAGCCGAAGCCGTTGGAGCCCTCGACCTTGGCCCTGAGGCGCTTGCCCTTATCGGTGGCCTGGTCGTTGAGCTCCTGCTGGAACTCCCGCATCCGGGCGAGGAGTTCCTCGTCGTGGGCGGCGAGGATCCGGGTCGCGAGCAGACCGGCGTTGCGGGCGCCGGCGACGGAGACGGTCGCGACCGGGACACCGGCCGGCATCTGCACGATCGACAGCAGCGAGTCCATGCCGTCGAGGTACTTCAGCGGCACCGGGACGCCGATCACGGGGAGCGGGGTGACGGAGGCGAGCATGCCCGGCAGGTGGGCGGCGCCTCCGGCACCCGCGATGATCACCTTCAGGCCCCGCTCCGCCGCCTGCTCGCCGTACGCGATCATCTCGCGCGGCATCCGGTGCGCGGAGACCACGTCGACCTCGTACTCGATCTCGAACTCGTCGAGCGCCTGGGCGGCGGCCTCCATGACGGGCCAGTCGGAGTCCGACCCCATGACGATGCCTACAACGGGGCTCATTCGGTGATCGTGCCTCTCAGGTAGCCGGCAGCGTGACGTGCGCGTTCGAGAACGTCGTCCAGGTCGTCGCCGTAGGTGTTGACGTGGCCGACCTTGCGGCCGGGCTTCACGTCCTTGCCGTACATGTGGATCTTCAGCTTGGGGTCGCGGGCCATGCAGTGCAGGTACGCGGAGTACATGTCGGGGAAATCGCCGCCGAGGACGTTGACCATGACGGTCCACGGCGCGCGGGGGCGCGGGTCGCCGAGCGGGAGGTCGAGGACGGCCCGGACGTGGTTGGCGAACTGCGAGGTGATCGCGCCGTCCTGGGTCCAGTGGCCGGAGTTGTGCGGGCGCATCGCGAGCTCGTTGACGAGGATGCGGCCGTCGCGGGTCTGGAACAGCTCGACGGCGAGGTGGCCGACGACGTCCAGTTCCTTGGCGATCGACAGGGCCATCTCCTCGGCCTTCAGCGCGAGGGCCTCGTCCAGGTCGGGCGCGGGGGCGATCACCGTGTCGCAGACGCCGTTGACCTGCTGGGACTCGACGACCGGGTAGGCGACGGCCTGGCCGTGCGGCGACCGTACGACGTTGGCGGCGAGCTCGCGGACGTAGTCGACCTTCTCCTCGGCGAGGACGGGGACGCCGGCCCGGAAGGGGTCGGCCGCCTCCTCGACGGAGTCCACGACCCACACGCCCTTGCCGTCGTAGCCGCCGCGGACGGTCTTGAGGACAACGGGGAAGCCGTCGCCCTCCGCGCCTTCAGGGAGGCCTTCGCGGGCGAACGCGGCCACGTCGGCCGGGTCGCTCACGATCCGGTGCCGGGGGCACGGCACGCCGATCTCGGTGAGCCTCGCGCGCATCACCCCCTTGTCCTGGGCGTGCACGAGCGCGTCGGGGCCGGGGCGTACGGGGATGCCGTCCGCCTCCAGGGCCCTGAGGTGCTCGGTGGGTACGTGTTCGTGATCGAAAGTGATCACGTCGCAGCCCTTCGCGAACTCGCGGAGCGTGTCGAGGTCGCGATAGTCGCCGATGACGACATCGCTCACCACCTGCGCCGCGGAATCCTGAGGGGTGTCACTGAGGAGCTTGAACCTGATGCCGAGCGGGATGCCCGCCTCGTGTGTCATACGAGCGAGCTGCCCCCCGCCGACCATGCCGACTACCGGGAACGTCACGCCCTTAGGGTATCGGTCGCGCCACGGCGGCCGGATTCCGCGCCTCTTCCGGTCCTCTTACCAGCTTGTTTCCCTGTGTGTGAGTTCATCCACAGGAAACCGGCAGGGGGGATGGTTAGCATGGCTGAGTTGACGAAATCACTCGACTGACCGACCCGACTGGGGGACTGTACAACCATGGGACATGGTTCCTCAGGGCTGCGGAGGGTCGTTCGCGAGGCCGCCAAGTTCGGCGCGGTCGGCGGTGCGGGCCTCCTGGTCAACCTCGCCGTCTTCAACCTCGTCCGGCATCTCACCGACCTCCCGGTGGTCCGCGCGAGTGTCATCGCCACGGTGGTGGCCATCGTCTTCAACTACATCGGGTTCCGGTACTTCACCTACCGTGACCGCGACAAGAGCGGCCGCACCAAGGAACTGACCCTGTTCCTGCTGTTCAGCGCGGTCGGCCTGGTCATCGAGAACGGCATCCTGTACGCCGCGACCTACGGCTTCGGCTGGGACAGCCCGCTCCAGAGCAACATCTTCAAGTTCCTCGGCATCGGCATCGCGACACTTTTCCGCTTCTGGTCCTACCGCAGCTGGGTCTTCAAGACCCTGCCGGCCCGGGAGGCCGTGGCCAGCGCGGAGTCCTTCCTGGAGGAAGCGGAGCAGGCGGCGGCGAGGAAGCTCCGACCGCGCCAGCGAGCGCTCTGACGAGAGTTTTCACCGGCGCGGTTACGACGCTTGCAGGGCCGCGGGGCACTCCGGGCTACTTTCAGAGCCGCGGGGACGATGCCTTTCAGGGGCGCGGGGAACTGCGCAGAACGCCCGCCCCCACCGGCCCGCACCCGAAGAACCACCGCCGCTCATCTCACCATCGGCTCGTCGTCATCCACCAACGACGACCTCAGCGGCGTCCGCGACAGGAACAGACCGAACACCGGCGGCTGAGCCTGGAGCATCTCCAGTCGGCCCCCGTCCGCCTCCGCGAGGTCCCGGGCCACCGCAAGGCCGATCCCCGTGGAGTTGCGGCCGCTGATCGTGCGCTCGAAGATCCGCGCCCCGAGGTCCGCGGGGACGCCGGGACCCTCGTCGGTGACCTCGATGACCGCCTGGTTGCCGGTGACCCGCGTGCGCAGCGCCACCGTGCCGCCGCCGTGCATGAGGGAGTTCTCGATCAGCGCGGCCAGGACCTGCGCGACCGCGCCCGGCGTGCCGACTGCCGTGAGGTGCCTTTTGCCCGAGCTGACGATGGCCCGGCCCGCGCTGCGGTAGGCGGGCCGCCACTCCGCGAGCTGCTGCTGGATGACCTCGTCGAGGTCGAAGGTGACGGCGTTGCCGGCGCGCGGGTCACGGGAGTTGGTGAGCAGCCGCTCGACCACGTCCGTCAGCCGCTCGACCTGCGTGAGCGCGACGTTCGCCTCCTCCTTCACCGTGTCCGGGTCGTCGGTGAGGGTGATCTCCTCCAGCCGCATCGACAGCGCGGTGAGCGGCGTACGGAGCTGGTGCGAGGCGTCCGCGGCCAGCCGCCGTTCCGCCGTGAGCATGCGCGCGATGCGCTCCGCGGAGGAGTCCAGGACGTCGGCGACCCGGTCCAGCTCGGGGACGCCGTAGCGCTTGTGCCGGGGGCGCGGGTCGCCGGAGCCGAGGCGTTCGGCGGTCTCGGCGAGGTCGGTGAGCGGCGAGGCGAGCTTGTTGGCCTGGCGGATCGCGAGGAGTACGGCGGCGATCACCGCGAGCAGGGCCACCAGGCCGATGATCAGGAGGGTGCGGCCGACCTCGCGGGTCACCGAGGAGCGCGGCTCCTGCACGGTGACCGTCTCGCCCTCCTCGCCCTCCTGCGTGGAGCTGATGACTTCACCGGAGAGCCTGGTGCCGACCTCGATCGGGTCCCGACCGGGGATCCGGATCACGGCGTACCGTTCCTGCGCGACCTGGTCACGCAGGATCTCCCCGGTCACGTCCTCCGCGGCGAACAGCCGGCTGTCCACGATCCCGGCCAGCCGGATCGCCTCGGAATCCACCCGCTCCTGAGCGCTGTTGCTGATGGTGCGAGTCTCGACGATGACGAGGGACACGCCGAAGACGGCGATCACCACGAGCACCACGGCGAGCGTGGACTGGATCAGTCGACGGCGCATGTCCTCTTACCTGCTAGCCGGATGGCCGGGGTTCAGCTCTTCTCGAAGCGGAAGCCCACGCCTCGTACCGTCGCGATGTACCGCGGGTTCGCCGCGTCGTCGCCGAGCTTCTTGCGCAGCCACGAGATGTGCATGTCCAGCGTCTTGGTCGACGACCACCACGTCGTGTCCCAGACCTCGCGCATCAGCTGGTCCCGGGTCACCACCCGGCCCGCGTCCCGCACCAGCACCCGCAGCAGGTCGAACTCCTTGGCGGTGAGCTGGAGTTCCTCGTCGCCCATCCAGGCGCGGTGCGACTCGACGTCGATGCGCACGCCGTGCGTGGCGGGCGGCTGGGCCGGCTCCGCGGCGCCGCGCCGCAGCAGCGCCCGGACCCGGGCGAGCAGCTCGGCGAGGCGGAAGGGCTTGGTGACGTAGTCGTCGGCGCCCGCGTCCAGGCCGACGACGGTGTCCACCTCGTCGGCGCGTGCGGTCAGGATGAGGATGGGTACGGCGTGGCCCTCGGCGCGCAGTCGGCGGGCCACCTCGAGGCCGTCCATGCCGGGCAGACCCAGGTCGAGGACGACCAGGTCGATGCCGCCCTGCATTCCGGCGTCGAGTGCGGTGGGGCCGTCCTCGCGCACCTCGACCTCGTACCCTTCCCGGCGCAGGGCGCGGGCCAGCGGCTCCGAAATGGACGCATCGTCCTCGGCGAGCAGTACACGGGTCATGAGCTGATGGTAGACCGCTCATGACAGATGCTGCGGTGTGATCGCAACCCCGTGATTCTTACCTTTCACGATTGTGGGGCGAACCTGTGAGTGTGGGATGGCAATCGTGTAGGGACCTTAGAAACCGGGTGTACGGTTCCACCGGCACCTGTGATTCAGGTCTCAAGTCCTTCCATTTCCGGCACTGTCCTGCCGTATGGTGACTCGAAGCCTGTCGCAACGTGGGGACCTTTGGCGCGCATCCGTCGCCAAAGGTCTCTTTTGTGTGCGGTAATCCCCACCAGCAAGGAACGACCATGGCGTCCAGCCTGACGAAGGACTCGGTGACTCCGGGCACCCCCGGTTCCGACAAGACCTTCTTCGGCCACCCCCGCGGACTGGCCACTCTCTTCATGACCGAGATGTGGGAGAGGTTCTCCTACTACGGCATGAAGGCCCTGCTCACCGTCTACCTGCTCTCCGGCGGCCCCGACGCCGGCAAGGGCAGCATGGGCGGCGGCCTCGCGATGGACCTGGCGACCACCACCGTGATCGTCTCCGTCTACTCGGCGATGGTCTACCTGCTCGCCATGCCCGGCGGCTGGCTCGGCGACCGTGTCTGGGGCCCCCGCAAGACGGTGGCCATCGCCGCCGTCACGATCATGGCCGGTCACCTCACGCTGGCGCTGCCCGGCGGCCAGGCGCCGTTCTTCGCGGGCCTGGCGCTGGTCGCGGCCGGTTCCGGTCTGCTCAAGGCCAACATCTCCACGATGGTCGGCCACCTCTACGACGGCCCGGACGACCCGCGCCGCGACGGCGGCTTCACGATCTTCTACATGGGCATCAACGCCGGTGCCTTCTTCGCCCCGCTGGCCATCGGCACCGTCGGCCAGGAGGTCAGCTGGCACCTCGGCTTCGGCATGGCCGCGGTCGGCATGGCGATCGGCCTGGCCGCGTTCCTGCTCGGCACCCGCAACCTGAGCCCGGTCAGCAGCGTCGTCCCCAAGCCGCTGGCGGCCGAGGAGCGCGCGGCCTGGCTGCGCAAGGGCCTGTTCTGGGTCATCGCCGCGACCGTCTTCTACGGCGTCGTCGGCTTCACCGGCCACTTCACGCTGAACTGGGCGATGATCCCGCTCACCGTCATCGGCCTGGTCGTCCCGGCGGGTGTGCTGCTGCGCATCAAGCGGGACAAGGAGCTGACGAACGACGAGCAGTCGAAGATGTCCGGCTACATCTGGTTCTTCGTCGCGGCCGCCGTGTTCTGGATGATCTACGACCAGGGCGCGTCCACGGTCCAGGCGTTCGGCTCGAACGACCAGAAGACCGCGGACTCCCTGCTCGGCTTCGGCTTCCCGACCTCCTGGTACCAGTCGCTGAACCCGCTGTTCATCATGGCGCTGGCCCCGGTCTTCGCCTGGCTGTGGGTGTGGCTGAACCGCAAGGGCAAGGAGCCCAGCACCATCGTGAAGTTCTCGATGGGCCTGGTCCTGATCGGCGTCTCGTTCTTCTTCTTCCTGATCCCGATCGCCATGGCGGCGAACGGCACCGCGGTCAGCCCGATGTGGCTGGTGGGCATCTACTTCATCCAGACCGTGGGTGAGCTGTGCCTCTCCCCGGTGGGTCTGTCGGTGACCACGAAGATGGCCCCCGCGAAGTACGCCTCGCAGATGATGGGTGTCTGGTTCCTCGCGGTGACCGCGGGCGACTCGATCACCGGCCTGCTGTCCAACCCGGCGATCGCCGGGGTCGACCTCAGCGGGACGGCGGCGGTCTTCGGTGAGGCGGCGCTCGCGGCTCTCGCCGGGTTCGCCGTGTGGATGTACCGGCGGAAGGTGAAGTCCCTCATGGGGGACGTTCGCTGAGTCAGTTCTGAAATCAAGGGGCCGTTGGAATCCAGGTGGGTTCCGACGGCCCCGTCGGTTTCACGTACCGTGCGCGGTGCCCCGCGCCCCTGAGGTCGGCTACCGTGCCCTTCTTCCGGGCATGAACGTGAACACCGCGCCGCCCAGCAGCACCGCCGTGCCCGCCACCAGGCCCAGTGCCTTCAGGGCCGCGTGGTCGTCGGCGCCCGTCGCCGCCAGGCCGCCGCTCGTCGAGGAGCCGCCGGTGCCTGAAGTGCCGCCCGAGCCTGACGTCCCGCCGGACGCGCCGCCCTCCTGTTTCTCCGTGGTGAGGGTGAGGGAGACCTCGGTCTTGTCGGGCTTGCAGGTGGTCGTCGTACCCAGGGCCTTGATCGTCAGGACGCCCGGGGACAGGGTCGACTCCCCCGTAGCCCCCGGCTTGTACGTACCCGTCATGTCGGGGATCGCGATCGGGTCGCCGGACTTGATGGGCGCGGAGTTGGTGGGCCCCTCGACGGAGACCGTGCCGGTGTCGGCACCGCCCAGGGTGACCTCCATGGAGGGCTTCACCGAGTCCGCGGGGATGTCGGCGGGGCTGTCCATCGGGGAGTTCTTGAACTGCACGGTGATGCCGTAACTGCCGCCGTCCTTCTTGGCGTTGATCTGGATCTCGGAGGTCGCCTTCTTCTCACCGAGGGGCGACTGGCAGGTGTAGGGGATGGAGACCGCCTTGCCGGTGAAGTCGGTCTGGCCGCCGCCCGAGGACTCCGTGGTGCTCGGGGTCGGGCCAGGACTCCCGGTGTCCGTGGGGGTCGGTGTCGGGGTCGGGGTGTCGGTCGGGTCCGGTGTCGACGTCCCGTTCCCCTGCACCACGGTGACCGTCGCCGCCTTGGGGACCGTCTCCGTCGGCGTGCACACCGTGTTGGTGCCCATCGCGTTCACCGTGTAGGCGCCCGGCGTCAGCGTCAGCTCCCCGGCCGCCGTCAGTTTCAGGGTGCCCTTCATGTCGGACAGCACCATGTCGCCGCCCTTGGGGATGGCGGGGTTCTCGCGCGGCCCGGTCATCGCGATGTCGGCGCTCTGCGCACCGGCGGCCTTCAAGGTGCCGGTCGGCTGCACCGAGTTTGCGGGCAGGTCGATGATGTTCGGGTTCTTGGACGCGGCCTGGGTGAACTTCCACACCACGGTGATCTCGTCGCCGACCTTCGCCGTGGCGGGGGCGGTGACCTCGACCTTGGTGGTGCCGTTGACGGGGTCGAGCCCGACACCCGCGGGCGGCACACAGCGGGTCGCGAACGACACCTCGGCGGCCTGCGCGGGCCCGGCCGCCAGGCCGAGCACCACGCCCGCCCCGACCAGCGCCAGCGCCGCACCGGCAGCGCCCGCTCTTCTCGGCCCGGCGGCCGGTGTGACTCTCCTTCGCATGCTCACGTGGATCCCTCTCTGGTGGGAGTCGCAGGACTCGTGGGAGCCGGAGGACTCGTGGGAGTCGCTGGACTCGTCGGGCTGTCGTCGTGCGGTGCGGAGAGCCGGCCACCGGCCGCGCCCGGATCAGCGTCCGGGGTGAACCACGGCAGGGTGGAGGTGCTGGGAGGGGCCGCGTGCGCGGCCGTGGAGGGCTTGAACCCCGGCAGGCGCAGGGCGAGTTCGGGCAGCCGCACACCGCGGTGCCGGACCCCGCCGGCGGGCCGCGGCCGCACCCGGTCCACGACGGCCATGCCGGTGCGGAACAGCGCCGCCGGCACGACCAGGCAGACCAGGATCCAGAACAGCGTCACGCCCCAGGGCCGGCCCACGCCCCAGGGCTGCTCGGCGAGCACCTTGCCGCCGTACTTCAGGGACACCGTGTAGTCGCCGTGCGCGCCGGCCGAGAGCTCGACGGGCAGTTCGATCCGTGCCCTGCCGCCGGGCTTGACGGTGCCGCGCCACTGCTGTTCGTCCCACTGCGGGGCGAACACGCCGTGGGCGGTGCCGACTTGGAAGACCGGGTTCCTGACGTCGGAGGTGCCGACGTTGCCGACGGTGAAGACCAGGGTGCGGGCGGGAGGTGCTCCGAACCAGGTCAGCAGGCCGCTGGAGCCTTTCAGGGCGGTGTCGGTGAGGACGGACAACCGCCCGCCGGAGGTGTCCGCGGGCAGCGGCTCCACGGCGTGCCCGGCCACCTGGAAGATCACGTCGGCCTCGGCCTTGGCGCCGGTCACCGTGGCCACGTGCACCACGCACGGGCAGGGCACCGGCGGTTCGGACACGGGGAGCTTCCTGCTGAAGCCGCCCTTCGCGTCGGTGGTGACGGCCCGGCCGTCCGCGTTGGCACAGGAGTTGGTGCCGCCCGGCACCCCGCGCGAGGGCACGGCCTGTCCGCAGATCAGGATCATCAGCAGCGTCCGCCCCCGCCAGCCGCTGCCGCTCACGGTGATCGAACCCCCGGTGCCCGCCTGGGACTTGGACAGCTGCACGCTCGGCCGGTCGGCCGCGGCGGCGGTCCCGGCGAGGGGGGCGAGCAGCAGCGCGAGCACCGCCACCAGCACCGCGGCCCGAAGCTTCCGGTTCACGTCGTCGCTCCCGTCAACTCGGCTTCCGTGCACGGCGCGTCGGAGGTCAACCGGTCGGTCGTACGGCTCCTTCGACGGCGTACGACGAAGCAGGCGCCCCCAGCCGCCAGCGCCACCGCGGCTCCCGCCACCCCGCGCCAGGGCACGAACCGTGCGGACGCGCCTGCGGTGTCGTGGGCGCCTCCTGCCGCGGTGACCGTAAGCCGGACAGAGACCGCGTCCAGAGCGGGCGGGTCCGCCCAGGGCTCGGTGAGGTGCAGGCGGGAGCCCGGCGGGAGGCGCACGGGGAGGGTGCGTGGAGGCAGGTCGAGGAGGCGACCGAGGACGCCGTCCGCGCGTACGGCGACGCGCGGCGTGAGGGGCGTTGTACCGCGGTTGACGACGTCGTAGGTGATGCGGTCGGCGTGCACCGTGACGTGCTCGACGGTCAGGGCGGACAGCTCGGGGGCGGTCGAGCGCAGGTGGACCGGGAGGCTCCGGGTGCCGCCGGTGTCGTCGCGCGCGAGGATCCGGGTGCCGCGGTCGTGGTCGGGGACGGTCACCGTGAAGGGGACGTCGGCGCGGGTGCGGGCCGGGACCCGGACGGCACCGCGGGCGAACGTGGCGCCGGACAGCCGTACGGTGACCGGCCGGCTGCCCCGGTTGGTCACGGACACCGTGTCCTGGACGACTGTCCCGGGCGCGCCCTCGGCGTAGAAGGCGGGCCGGCCGCCGCCCGCGGGCGCGAGGGACCATCCGTCGGCGGCGCGGGCCGCGGCGACGGGCCCCAGCAGGAGCAGCAGGGGCAGGGAGAGGGCCAGGGGCAGCGTGCGGGCGGCGGACGGCATGGGCGGCTCCAGCTGTCGTACGGACTGTCGTACGGATTCAGCGGCGCACGCGGGCCGTCTGGTGGCGCCGGGTGAGCCAGAGGGTGCCCGCGGCGCCCGCGAGCAGCACGGTGCCGCCGAGGGTGCCCAGGGCGATCGCCGAGTCCTCGGGGCCGGTCTGCGGGAGCGAGGTGCCAGTGCCGCCGGAGCCGCTGCCGCTCCCGGTGCCGCCGGAGGAGCCGCTGCCGCCGGTGGAGCCCGAGGCGGCGGTGACGTCCAGGGTGAGGGAGGCGCCGGGGCTGTTGGTCGGCGTGCACGTGGTGGTCGTGCCGAGGGCCTTGATGGTGAGCACGCCCGCGGTGAAGGTGACCTTGCCGGACTTCTTCGGGGTGTACGTCCCGGTCAGGTCGTTGATCTTGATGGGGGTGTTGGCGGGGACGACGGCCTGGTTGGCGGGGCCGGTCACGTTCATCGTGCCGCTGTCCGCGCCGCCCAGCTCGATGGTGGCGCTCGGGTTCATCGCGCCCTTGCCGAGGTCGACGGGGCTGGACGAGACGCCCTTCTGCCAGGACATGGTGATCTTGTATCCGCCGCCGCTCTTGACGCCCTTGATGTCGATGGGCGAGACGGCGCTCTTGTCGCCGATCGGGGTCTTGCACTGGTAGTTGACGTTCACGACCTCGGCATGGGCAGCGGGGGCGGTCATCAGCACCGCCGAGCCGGCCAGGGCCGCGACGGACGCGAGCGCGGCGGTTCGCTTCGGGTACGACACGGTTCCGCTCCCCTTACTCGTTCCTGACGGCACATCAGATCGGCCGTCAAGGTACGCCGGGGCACCGGAGGAAGGAAGAGAAAGGAAGCGCCGGAACTGTGGGGGCGCTCCTTGAGACAGGACGGGGAGCTACCGCTCCCGGGATCGGCTGCTCAGGTGGACTGCTCACGTCGACTGCTCAGCTCGGCCGATCCGCACGGCCGGTCCGCACGGCGGCAGAAGGCAGCTCGGCACGCCTGAAGGACGAAAAGGCCCCGGGGCCGGGATGTACCGCTCGCGACGGCGTCCCGGCAGGGTCAGGCCGGGGCGCCCAGTTCCGCCCACACCGTCTTGCCGGTCTCGCCGGGGCCGCGGACGACTCCCCAGTCGAGGCAGAGCCGCTGCACGATGAACATCCCGTGGCCGCCGGGGCGCCCGGCCCGGTGCGGTGAGCGGGGAGCCGGCTGGCCCGCGCCCTTGTCGGAGACCTCGAGCCGGATGACCTTGCGGTCGCAGGAGATCTGAAGCTGGTCCGGCCCCTCCGCGTGCAGGCACGCGTTGGTGACCAGCTCCGACACCACGAGCAGGACGTCCTCCGCGGCGGCCCGCTGGTCCGCGCCCGCGGCCGGCAGCCAGCCCCACGCGTACAACGCCTGCCGGGTGAAGTCGCGCGCGAGCGGAACGACCGCACTCTCGCCGTCGAAGCTCAGCCGGCGGACCTGCCGTCCTTGCGGCACCTCGGCGGCAGCCTCGGGCTCCGGGTCACGGTCGCCCGGCGGGTAGGGCCGGGTGGTGCTCATCAGCGCTTCACCTCACCGATTCACCGGTTCACGATTCAAAACGTCACTGCATGGTCGTTCACCGAAAACAGTCAGTACGGATGTCTCCTGCCCGAGCGGACCGGTGGAACACCCCTCTATTCGGGACGTATGTCCCGCACGCGGGGTGTGACACCCGATGAGTACCGGTCGGAGGAGACGAACGGGCACGAGCGGAGGCCCCTGGGGCCGCCGCCCTGCTCGGGTCTCAGTCGCCGGCCCCGTCGGCCAGGGCCTCGTCCAGCGTGTCGTGCACGGTGAAGACCGCGTCGGCCCCCGTGATCTCGAAGACCCGCGCCACGACGGGCAGCATGCCCGCAAGATGTACGCCACCCCCCGCCGCCTCGGCCTTCAGCCGTGCCCCCAGCAGCACATTCAGTCCGGTGGAGTCACAGAACTCCAGCCGTGTGCAGTCGACGACAAGCCGGCTCTTCCCCTTGGCGAGGCAGTCCTCGAGTGGCTCACGCAACAAATCGGCCGTGTGGTGATCCAACTCACCTGCCGGAGTCACGACGGCACTGGAGCCCTCTTGCCGCACCTCAACCAGAAGCCGGCCAGACTGTGCGCTGCCGACCGTCCCGCGGTCCATGCCGTCTCTCTCTCCCGACGTCGTGGCTGCTGATGACGCCCTCGAACACTACGCCTTCTCCACACCCTCCGACACCCGAACAATCGCACGCAAACGGACATAAACACACAGAACACACTTGCGGTCGTGTCGGGAAACCGGGTAGGGCTAGTAGACACACGTACTCGACACGGCCGGCTTTGGAGGCGCCGCACACCGCAGTGCACGAACTGGCTTCGGCAGCCTTATGCCGAGAACGATGGAGGACATCATGTCACCCCGGCTCGACGCCTCGCATACCCATCAGGCGGCGTTGACATCCCCCCCGGAACATCTGAATCCCATCGAGCAGGACAGCGAAGACGACGTGCTCGCCGGGCTTCCGGAGATCCCGCCGTTCGAAGAGGTGGGAGCGATGGACGCGCGAGCCCTCTCCAAGACCCTCTTCGCGCGGCTTGAGTCGCTGGAGGAGGGCACGCACGAGTATTCGTACGTCCGCAACACGCTCGTCGAACTGAACCTCGCCCTGGTCAAGTTCGCCGCCTCCCGGTTCCGCTCCCGCAGTGAACCGATGGAGGACATCATCCAGGTCGGCACCATCGGCCTGATCAAGGCGATCGACCGCTTCGAACTGAGTCGCGGAGTGGAGTTCCCCACCTTCGCGATGCCAACCATCGTGGGCGAGATCAAGCGTTTCTTCCGGGACACGTCCTGGTCGGTGCGGGTGCCGCGCCGCCTTCAGGAGCTCCGGCTCGACCTGGCCAAGGCCGGCGACGAACTGGCCCAGAAGCTCGACCGCGCCCCCACCGTGGCCGAGCTCGCCGAGCGCCTCGGACTGTCGAGGGAGGAGGTCGTCGAGGGCATGGCGGCGTCCAACGCGTACACCGCCGCCTCGCTGGACGCCCAGTCCGAGGAGGACGACTCCGAGGGCGCGCTGACCGACCGGATCGGCTACGAGGACCACGGGCTCGAGGGCATCGAGTACGTCGAGTCCCTGAAGCCGCTGATCGCCGAACTGCCCTCCCGGGACCGCACCATCCTCTCGCTGCGCTTCGTCGCGGGCATGACCCAGTCGGAGATCGGCGACGAGCTCGGGATCTCCCAGATGCACGTGTCGCGGCTGCTGTCGCGGACGCTGGTGAAGCTCCGCAAGGGCCTGACCGTCGAGGAGTGACGGGTCGGCACCACTGACCTGCGCGTGTGCCCGGTGTCCGATGGGACACCGGGCACCGTGCGTTCCGGACCCGTCCGCACGGGCATTTCGGACGCTCCACAGTTACTTGGAGTAACCCTTTCCCCCAGGGTGCACTTCCCTCACTATGGTCGCTCACAGACTGGCCGGTACGTCAGGAGGAGAGGCGCATGGCGCGGGCCGAGGGGGCGGGGGACGGCGTACGCGCCGGGGGGCACGAGGGCGCGTCCGACGCCCGTCTCACCGAGCTGCTGCGCGCCGACACGACCACGGCGTACGCGGCCCTGCTGGAGCTGCGCGCCCGCCACCAGCCCGCGGTCCTGGCCTACGCCCGCCTGTGCACGGCCGGTGAGAGCGCGGCCCGGCAGCTGGCCGCGCAGACCTTCACGCTCGCGGCCAGGGAGACGGCCCGCGGAATCGACCCCGGCCTCCCCTGGCGCCACCGGCTCCTGCTGCTCACGGCCCGCTCGGCCGCGCAGTGGGCCGGGGACCAGCGGTCGGCCGGCCTGGAGGCGAGCATCCTGCTGCTCCTGAACACCTCCGGACCCGACGGTCCCCTACCCCCCGTGCTCACCGCCTTCGAATCCCTTCCGGCCCGCGTCCAGGGCCTTGTCTGGTACGCCCTGGTGGAGGCCGAGCCGGAGGAGCGCACGGCCGTCCACCTGGGCCTCACCCGCGAGGACGTGGTCTACGGCACGGAGGGCGCCCTGAACGCGCTCGCCCAGGCCTGTCTGCGGTCCCGCCTGGCCGCCTCGGACGATCCCCGCTGCGCGGACTTCCGCCGGCTCATCGAGGAGTCCGTACGGCCGGACAACCCCCGGGACAGCGCCGATCTGCGCGCCCACATGATCCACTGCCCGCACTGCGCGGCCGCCCACGAGGAACAGCGCGCACTGCGCGACACCCCGCGGACGGCACTGGCGGAGGGGCTGCTGCCTTGGGGCGGGGCGGCGTACGTGCGGGCGGAGCGGGACGCGGGGGCGGGTGCGCGGCCGTCGGAGGCGGGACCGCTGTCGCAGGCGTCGGGGGCGGGCGGGTCCCGGTCGCGGGAGTCGAGGGCGGGCGGGTCCCGCTCGGGTCGGCGGGCGATGCCGGGGGCGGTTGCGGGGACCTGGCCGCGGCAGCGGCGGCTCGTGCTGGCGTCGGCGGCGCTGGGGGTGGCGTTGGCGCCGCTGCTGCTGTTCCTGGGGACGCGGGACGGTGACCCGGCCTCGGAAGCGGCAGGCACCGCGCTGCCGGGCCCCTCGCAGGTGACGGTGACCACGACGGTCCCGCCGACCCTAGCGCCCTCCCTCTCCCCCTCTTCGTCCCCGTCCTCGTCCCCGTCCCCGTCCCTCTCCTCGTCGAGCAGACCGCCTTCCGCGTCACCGAGCCCGTCCCCGCCCCGCAGAACGAGCCCACCCCCGTTCCGCGCGCCCGGCGGCTCCTACGCCCAGGTGGTGAATCTCGCCACGGGCCGCTGCCTGGACGTCTCCGGCGACCTCGACAACGGCACGGACGTCGTCACCGCGCCCTGCACCTCGGCCGCCTCCCAGCGCTGGCGTGCCGACACCGCCCGTGGTGTCCTCCAGTCCGCCGCCGACCCCGACTTCTGCCTCGACAGCCGCGGGGACGTCGACAAGGGCCTCGGCATCTGGTCCTGCGACTCCGTGGAGGGCAGCCACGGCGACAACCTCCGCTTCACGGTGGACTCCGACGGCGTGATCCGCCCGGCGATCGCGATCGAGACGGGAGTGACCCCGGGCGACGCGAACGGGGTCTCGCTGGAACCGCTGACCGGGGGTGCGGAGCAGCGGTGGCGGGCGGGGGCGTCGTAACGGCGATGTCCGTCAGGGCGGTCAGGGCGGTCAGGACCGTCAGGGCCGTCAGGGCCGTCAGGACCGTCAGGACCGTCAGGGCCGTCAGGGCCGTCAGGGCCGTCAGGGCCGTCAGGACCGTCAGGACCGTCAGGACCGTCAGGACCGTCAGGACCGTCAGGACCGTCAGGGCATGCGTACGCCCCGGCTGTCACGCGTGTCGCACCGGTCAGGCCACGCGTACGCCCCGTCGCCACACCCCGCTCACCAGCGGCACCCCCGGCCGGTACGCCAGGTGCACGTGGCTGGGGGCGGACAGGAGGATCAGGTCGGCGTACGCGCCCGGGGTCAGCCGGCCGATGTCCTCGCGCCGCAGCGCCGCCGCCCCGCCCGCCGTGGCCGACCAGACCGCCTCGTCCGGGGTCATCCCCATGTCGCGTACCGCGAGGGCGACGCAGAAGGGGACGGAGGAGGTGAAGGAGGAGCCAGGGTTGCAGTCGGTGGAGAGGGCCACGGTGACGCCTGCGTCCAGGAGGCGGCGGGCGTCCGGCCACTCGGCGCGCGTGGAGAACTCCGCGCCGGGCAGCAGCGTGGCGACCGTACGGCTGTTCGCCAGGGCGTCCACGTCCGCGTCGGTGAGGTGGGTGCAGTGGTCGGCGCTGGCGGCGTCGAGCTCGACGGCGAGTTGCACGCCGGGGCCGTAGGTGAGCTGGTTGGCGTGGATGCGGGGGTGCAGGCCCTTCGCCTTGCCCGCCGTGAGGATCGCGCGGGCCTGGTCGCCGTCGAAGGCGCCCTTCTCGCAGAAGACGTCGATCCACCGGGCGTGCGGCGCGCAGGCGTCCAGCATCTCGCCGGTGACCAGGGCCACGTAGGCCGCCGGGTCCTCGGCGTGGTCGGGCGGGACGATGTGGGCGCCGAGGTAGGTGACCTCGTCGGTGTGCGCGGCGGCGATCCGCAGGGCCCTCGCCTCGTCCTGGACGGTCAGTCCGTAGCCCGACTTGGTCTCGAAGGTCGTGGTGCCCTGGCGCAGGGCCTCGGCGAGGTGGTGGGTGAGGTTGCGTTCGAGTGCGTCGTCGCTCGCCGCCCGCGTCGCCGCCACCGTCGTGCGGATGCCGCCCGCGGTGTAGGGGCGGCCGGACATCCGGGCGTTGAACTCCTCGGTGCGGTCGCCCGCGAAGACGAGGTGGCTGTGAGAGTCGACGAAGCCGGGCAGGACCGCCCGTCCACCTGCGTCGACCCGATTGTCAGTGGCGGGTGCTTTGCTTTGATCACCGGTCCACACGACGCGGTCGCCCTCGATGGCGACGGCCGCGTCCTGGATCAGTCCGAGGGGGGATCCGTCACCTAGGGAGGGGTCGTTGGTGACCAGGGCGGCGATGTTGGTGATGAGTGTGCTCGCGGTGCTGGCCGAGTGGGCGGGGCTGACGGTCGTCGCGTTGTTCATGGCGTCCTCGGTGGCCTGGTCGGCGGTGGGGGCGGGTTCGCTGCCGGGGTTCCGCGGTGTCATCCGCGCAGGGCGGCGACGGCGTCCGCGAGGGCTCGGGGCACGTCCGGCACAAGGGTGTGCACCCCGTCCCGTACGACGTGCCGGCCTGCCACAACCGTGTGCGACACGTCCGCTGCCGACGCGGCGAATACGGCCGTCTCGGCCCCGAGCCGCGGAAGCGGCCCTGCCGTCCTGACCGAGTCGAGGGCGACGGTGGTGAAGTCGGCGAGCGCGCCCGGCTCCAGCTTGCCGGCCTCGTCCCAGCCGAGGGCCGCGTGGCCGTCGGCGGAGGCCGCCCGCAGAAGGGCCGCCGCCGTCCAGTGACCCCGGGTGCGGGTGCGCAGGCGCTCGTTCAGCTCCATCGCACGGGCCTCCTCCAGCAGGTCGATCACGGCGTGGCTGTCGGAGCCGAGGGAGAGCGGTGAGCCCTCGTTCTGGAGGGCGACGGCCGGGCCGATTCCGTCCGCGAGGTCCCGCTCGGTGGTCGGGCACATGCAGGTGCCGGTGCCGCTGCCGCCGAGGAGGGAGATGTCCTCGGCGGTGAGGTGGGTGTTGTGGACGCCGGTGGTGCGGGGGCCGAGGACCCCGTGCAGGGCGAGGAGCTGGGTCGGGGTGCAGCCGTGGACCTCGTGGCAGGCCTCGTTCTCGGCGGTCTGCTCGGAGAGATGGACGTGCAGCGGCGCCCCGCGCTCCCCGGCCCAGCCCGCCACGGTCGCCAACTGCTCGGCGGGCACGGCCCGTACGGAGTGGATCGCGGCACCGATCCTCGCGTGATCACGGTCCTTGAGAACTGAACAGCGTGCGGCCCATTCCTCGGCCGTGCCGTCCGAGAAGCGGAGCTGATGGGTGGTGGGCGGCTGTCCGAACCCGGAGGAGAGGTAGGCGGTGTCGAGGAGGGTGATGCGGATGCCGGCTTCGGCGGCGGCCTCGATCAGGGCCTCGCCCATGGCGTTGGGGTCGGCGTAGCGGGTGCCGCCGGGGGCGTGGTGGAGGTAGTGGAACTCACCGACGCCCGTGATCCCGGCCAGCGCCATCTCGGCGTACACGGCGCGGGCGAGCGCGTGGTACGTCTCGGGGGTCAGCCTGTCGGCGACCGCGTACATGACCTCGCGCCAGGTCCAGAAGGTCCCGGAGCCGACCTGGACGGTGCCGCGCAGGGCCCGGTGGAAGGCGTGCGAGTGGGCGTTGGCCAGGCCCGGCAGGGTCAGTCCGCGCAGGATCTCGGCGCCGGGGGGCGGGGTGGCGGTGTCCGTGCGGACGGCGGTGATGCGGCCGTCCCGCACGTCCAGGGCGACGCCCGGCTCGACGTGGGTGCCGAGCCAGGCGTGCTCCAGCCAGTAGGTCTTCGGGGTCGTCACCGGCAGGCCAGCCCTTCCAGTACGTCGGCGAGCGCGAGGACCCCGGCCAGGCAGTCGTCCTCGGCGGCGGACTCCGCCGGGGAGTGCGAGACGCCCGTGGGGTTGCGCACGAACAGCATGGCGGTCGGAATGCTCCCGGACAGGATTCCCGCGTCGTGTCCGGCCCCGGTCCCGAGAACGGGCACCTTGAGGTCGCGGTCGGTGCCGAGGATGCGGGCGAGTTCGTCGCGCAGGACGTGGTCGAACTCGACGACGGGGGTGAAGGACTCCCTCACGATCTCGAGGTCGACGCCGTGCGCCTCGGCGTGCTCCCCGGCCGCCTTCTCGATGCCGCCGACCACCTGGTCGAGGCTGTCCTGGTCGGCGGCGCGGGAGTCGAGCCAGCCGCGCACCAGGGAGGGGATGGCGTTGACGCCGTTCGGCTCGACGGAGATCTTGCCGAAGGTGGCGACGGCTCCGGCGAGTTCGGCCTCGCGGCGGGCGGCGAGCACCGTCTCGGCGTACGACAGCATGGGGTCGCGCCGGTCCACGAGGCGGGTGGTGCCGGCGTGGTTGGCCTCGCCCCGGAAGTCGAACCGCCAGCGCCCGTGCGGCCAGATCGCGCTGGCGATGCCGACCCGGTCGCCGCTGAGGTCCAGGGCTCGCCCCTGTTCGACGTGCAGCTCGACGAAGGCGCCGATGCGGGCGAGCCGCTCCGGGTCGGCTCCGATGCGGTCGGGGTCGTGTCCGGCGGCCTCCATGGCCCGCGGAAGCGTGACACCGTCCCCGTCGGTCAGCCGGTGCGCCTGCTCGACGGTGAGCTGCCCGGCGGTGAGCCGGGAGCCGACGCAGGCGAGCCCGAAGCGGGCGCCCTCCTCGTCACCGAAGTTGACGAGGGCGAGGGGCCTCGCGAACTCGGCGCGCCGGGCCCGGAGTTCGTCGAGCGCGGCGAAGGCGGACACGACGCCGAGGGGGCCGTCGAAGGCGCCGCCGTCGGGCACCGAGTCGAGGTGCGACCCGGTGACGACGGCGTCCCCGGCGGTGGGGTCGCCGAGCCAGGCCCACTGGTTGCCGTTCCGGTCGACCTCGTAGGTCAGTCCCCTGGTCTCGGCCTGCTCCTGGAACCAGGCCCGGCATTCGGTGTCGGCCCCGGTCCAGGCGTAGCGGCGGTAGCCGTGGGAGTCGGGGTGGCGGCCGATGGGGAGCAGCTCACGCCACATGGTGTGGAACGAGCTGCCGTGGGACGTCTGCGTCACGCCGAGTCACCCTCGCGCATCGGGATGCGCACACCGCGCTCGTCGGCGACGGACTCGGCGATGTCGTAGCCCGCGTCGACGTGCCGGATGACGCCCATGCCGGGGTCGTTGGTCAGGACCCGGCGGACCTTCTCGCCGCCGAGCCTGGTGCCGTCGGCGACGGTGACCTGGCCGGCGTGGATCGAGCGGCCCATGCCGACACCGCCGCCGTGGTGCAGGGAGACCCAGGAGGCGCCGGAGGCCACGTTGACCATCGCGTTCAGCAGCGGCCAGTCGGCGATCGCGTCGGACCCGTCGAGCATGGCCTCCGTCTCGCGGTACGGGGAGGCCACCGACCCGGCGTCCAGGTGGTCGCGTCCGATCGCCAGCGGCGCGGCCAGCTCGCCGCTCGCCACCATGTCGTTGAAGCGCTCGCCGGCCTTGTCGCGCTCGCCGTAGCCGAGCCAGCAGATGCGGGCGGGCAGGCCCTGGAAGTGGACCCGTTCGCCGGCCATCCTGATCCAGCGCGCGAGGGACTCGTTCTCCGGGAAGAGCTCCAGGATCGCCTTGTCGGTCTTGGCGATGTCGGAGGCCTCGCCGGACAGCGCGGCCCAGCGGAAGGGGCCCTTGCCCTCGCAGAACAGCGGGCGGATGTAGGCGGGGACGAAGCCGGGGAAGTCGAACGCCCGGCTGTATCCGGCGAGTTGGGCCTCGCCACGGATCGAGTTGCCGTAGTCGAAGACCTCGGCGCCGGCGTCCATGAAGCCGACCATGGCCTCGACGTGCCGGGCCATCGACTCCCGCGCGCGGGTGGTGAAGCCCGCCGGGTCCTTCGCCGCCGCGTCCGCCATGTCCTCGAAGGCGAGGCCGGTGGGCAGGTAGGCCAGCGGGTCGTGGGCCGAGGTCTGGTCGGTGACGATGTCGATGGGCGCGCTCTCGGCGAGCATGCGCGGCAGAAGCTCGGCGGCGTTGCCGAGGAGGCCGATGGAGAGCGGGCGGCGGGCGTCGCGGGCCTCCACGGCCAGCTGGAGGGCGTGCTCCAGGGAGTCGGCCTTCACGTCCAGGTACCGGTGCTCGATGCGGCGCTCGATGGCCCGGGGGTCGCAGTCGATGCAGATCGCGACGCCGTCGTTCATGGTGACGGCGAGCGGCTGGGCGCCGCCCATGCCGCCGAGGCCGGCGGTGAGGGTGATGGTCCCGGCGAGGGTGCCGCCGAACTTCTTGGCGGCGACGGCGGCGAAGGTCTCGTAGGTGCCCTGGAGGATGCCCTGGGTGCCGATGTAGATCCAGGAACCGGCGGTCATCTGGCCGTACATGGTGAGGCCGAGCGCCTCCAGGCGGCGGAACTCCTCCCAGTTGGCCCAGTCGCCGACCAGGTTGGAGTTGGCGATCAGGACGCGCGGGGCCCATTCGTGGGTCTGCATGACGCCGACCGGGCGGCCGGACTGGACCAGCATGGTCTCGTCCTGCTTGAGGGTGCGCAGCGTGCGGACCATGGCGTCGAAGGACCGCCAGTCACGGGCCGCCTTGCCGGTGCCGCCGTAGACGACGAGCTTGTCGGGGTGTTCGGCGACCTCGGGGTCGAGGTTGTTCTGGAGCATCCGCAGGGCGGCCTCCTGCTGCCATCCCAGGGCGCTCAGTTCCGTACCGCGCGGCGCTCGGACGGGGCGGGGTCCTGACATGGTCTGCCTCCTGGGGGCTGTGCTGCGGATGGCCGCGTGCCGGTGAGTGCTGTCGATATTCACATCCTGGCCGCCTGAATAGAACTAGTCAATACGTTCTCGCGTCTGCCTCAGGAGGGAAAGGATGTCTCCTGGACATGCGCACCCTCGAAGCACAGGCGAGGACGGGAGTCGTGGTGGACGAGTACGGCAACACCGGCGAAGCACGGGCGGTCCGCCGGGACGAGGCGGTGCGCGGGGCCGTGGAGCGGGGCCTGCTGGGGCCGGACGCCCCCATCGTCGGACTTCTCGACGTCACCGGCATCCGGGAGTCGGCGCGGGAACTGCGGGCGGCCTTCGACTCCGTCACGGCACCCGGAACCCCGGTGCTGCACGCCTTCGCGGTGAAGGCGACCCCGCTGGTGCCGGTGCTGCGGCTGCTGCGCGAGGAGGGCATCGGCGCGGAGGTGGCGAGCCCGGGTGAACTGGCCCTGGCGCGGGCGGCGGGCCTCTCGCCGGCCCGGACCGTGCTGGACTCGCCCGCCAAGACGGCGGCCGAACTGCGGGAGGCCCTGGCGCTGGGGATCGCGGTCAACGCGGACAACCCGCAGGAGCTGGACCGCATCGACGGCCTGATGCGGTCGGCGGTCAGCCGCTCACCGCTCGGGATCCGGGTCAACCCGCAGGTCGGCGGCGGTTCCATCGGGGCGACCTCGACGGCCACCGAGACCTCGAAGTTCGGGGTGGCGCTGCGGGACGAGGGGGCCCGTGAGTGGGTCGTGCGCGCCTACCTCGACCGGCCCTGGCTGAGCCGGCTGCACGCGCACACCGGCTCCCAGGGAATCCCGCTCTCCCTGATGGTGCGGGGTGTCGAGGAGACTTACGCGCTCGCCGAGGAGATCAACCGGCGGATCGGGCGGCCCCAGATCGACACGATCGACATCGGCGGCGGGCTGCCGGTGAACTTCGCCTCGGAGGCGACGGCACCGACGTACACGGAGTACGCGCGGGCGCTGAAGGCGGGGGTGCCGGGGCTGCTCGACGGGCGGTACGGGCTGGTGACCGAGTTCGGGCGGTCGCTGCTGGCCAAGCACGGCACGATCGTGGCGCGGGTGGAGTACGCCAAGAGCGCGGGCGGGCGGCCGGTCGCGGTGACGCACGCGGGCGTGCAGGTGGCGACGCGGACGGTGTACGTGCCGGGGTCGTGGCCGCTCAGGATCGCGGCGTACGACGGAAAGGGGCGGCCGAAGAGCGGGCCCGAGGTGGTGCAGGACGTGGCGGGGCCTGCCTGTTTCGCGGGCGACCTGCTGGCCGAGGGGCGTGCGCTGCCCCTGCTGGACCAGGGGGACTACGCGGCCGCCCTGGACACGGGCGCGTACTACTTCGCGCACCACTACGCCTACAACTCGCTGGCCCGGCCGGGCATCTACGGCTTCGTGCCCGACCCGCAGACGGGCGGCGTCCGTTTCGCGACCGTGCGGGACCCGCAGACCGTCGCCTCGATCGTGGCCGAATCCGGAGGGGCGCACGTCGGGGCGCTCACCACCCTGCACGCCCCCGGGAGCCGTTGACACGCGCCCCGGAGGTCACTGATCAAATAGCCGGTGAAACAAGGCAAGTCGACCCACTCTAGCCACTCCGAGCATGTTCCACCGGAAAATGCCAGATCCCTCACCCCTGGCGCACACGTTGCGTAGTTTCGGCGTCACTCAGCCGAACCCCAGGCGGGAGGGGAGCCACGGTGCAGGGAATCGACGAGTGCCTGCTGGAAGCCATGCGACTGCCGGGTGCGCGGGGCGCCGCGCTGGTCGACTGGACGAGCGGGCTGGCCCTGGGCGCCGTGGGGGAATCCCCCGGCGGTGACCAGGAGGCGGCCGCGGCGGAGGCCGCCGAGCTCGCCCGGCTCGCCGCGGAACAGCGCGCCTTCGCCTCCGGTCCCGACGACATCGGTGCGACCGCCGAGCAGGACGGAATCCCGCCGGTCGAGGACCTCATCCTCAGCAACCGGGACAGCTACCACGTGCTGCGCTTCGTGGCGACGTCCTTCGACAGCAGTGTCTTCCTGCACCTGTGGCTGACCCGCGCGGAGGGCAACCTCGCGCTGGCCCGTATCCGGCTGGGCGAGATGGCCGGACGGCTGGTGCTCGGATGACGACGGTGAAGACCACGGCGGCCACCCCGCCGCCCCGGCTGCCGGTCCGCGACAAGGCGGCCGCCCTCGGCCGCGGCTGGGGCGGGCTCTCGCCGATGCTGACCCGGCTGGCCGCCGAGCGCGCCACGGGCGTGCTGGTGCGCGAGCGCGGGGCCCTGCACCTCGCCGACGGCAAGGTGGTGCACGCCGAGAGCCCGGCCGCCCCCGGCGCCCACGACCTGCTCGCCGCCCACGGCACCCTCGACGCGGACGCCTGGGCCCGGGCGCTGGCCGAGAGCGCGGCGCACGCCGAGGGCCCCGAGCACTCCGGCGCCGGGACCGGCACCCGCCGCCGCACCGGCGCGGAGGTCGTGCACCACGCGGGCCGCCGCCTGGTCGAGGACGGACTGCTCGCCCCCGGCGCCCTGGAGCTGTGCCGGCTGACCGCGCTGTACGACGCGGCGTACTTCGCGCTGGCCCCGAGCAGCGCCCCGGGCCGCTTCCGCTACGGCTCCGAGGACGACCTCGGCACCCCCGGCACCGGCTCCGCGGGCACCCCCGGCCTCGCGGGCACTCCCGCCACCGACTCCCCCGGCGCCTCCCCCTCCACGAGCCCCCTGGGCGCTCCTGCCGCCCTGGTGGTCCCGGACGGCCCCGGCTCCCGCGGAAGCGCGCTGACCGGCCCCGGCGTCCCGCACCCGATCCCGGTCGCCGACCTGGAGCGGGAGACGCTGCGGCGGCGGGACCTCCTGCACCGCATCTGGCCGGACGCGCTGGTCGACGAGGCCCCGCTGACCCGCGAGCACCACCCCGCGCCCGCCCCGCTCCCGGCCCGCAGACAGGCCGTGCTGGCCCTGGTGAACGGCGTCCGCACGGCCTCCGACATCGCCCGCGAGCTCGGCCGCCCGGCGTTCCACACCCTGGTGGACATACGGCGGCTGGTGGCCGCCGGAGCCGTGTCCCCGCGCCCGGTGACGCTTCCGGGCGACCCGCTCTCCGTCCCGCTGCCCGGGCCCGCCGGCACCGGCCCGCCCGTGGATCTCACCGGCACCACCGCGCCCGTCGATCCCCACATCACGCTGCTGAAGAGGCTCAGGGATGCGCTGGAGGCCCTTTGAGCGGCAGCGGATCCGCGCCGAGAGGAGAGATCTGATGGCGGCTGCGCAGGACGGCATCCTGGAGGAACTGCGCCGGCTCCGGGCCCGGGTGCCGCAGCTCACCGGCGCCCTCGCCGCCGACTCCGACGGTCTCGTCCTCGCCCAGGACACCCCGGGCGTCGATCCCGAGACGGTGGCCGCGCTCGCCGGGGCCACCCGGGTGCTCGCCGCCCAGCTGACCGACGAGACCGGCCAGGGCGATCTGCGCGAACTGCTGGTGCGGGGCCTGTACGGCTATGTCGCCACGTACGCGGCGGGCGCCGGTGCCGTCGTCACGCTGCTCGCCCAGGACCGCGTCAACGTCGGCAGGCTCCATCTGGAGGGCCGCAGGGCGGGGGCCCGGATCGGCGAACTCGTCGACGCCGTGGCCGCCGCCGAACCCACCGAGACCCCTGTGAAGGCGCCCGCGAAGCCTGCTCCGGCCCGTGCCAGAGCGGCCCGCCCGTCCCGGGCCAAGCCCGCGGACACCCGCGCCACGGCCGTCGCACCGACGGCGGCCGGTACCACCACCGAAAGTTGAGAGAACCGAGGAGACACAGTCATGGCCAACACCGAAACCGCACTGAAGGAAGCCCTCGCGTCCATCGAGGGCGCGACCGGCGTCGCGCTCGTCGACTACACCAGCGGCATGGCGCTCGGCACCATGGGCGGCAGCAAGGGCTTCGACCTGAACGTGGCCGCCGCCGGCAACACCGACGTGATCCGCGCCAAGATGCGCACGATGGAACACCTGGGGCTCAAGGGCCAGATCGAGGACATCCTGATCACTCTGTCCGACCAGTACCACCTGATCCGCCTGATCAGCGGGCGCGGTGGCAACGGCCTCTTCCTCTACCTGGTCCTGGACGCCAAGCGGGCCAACCTCGCGATGGCCCGCCACCAGCTGCGGTCCATCGAGAACGACCTGGAGGTGTGATCCCGTACCGAGGCCTGTTCTAGACGAGTGCCGCGGTGCGGCGGCGTGCCCCGCCCGGGGCCGCGTCGCCCGCCGCGATACCCGTGCTGCGGTACGCCCTGACCGCCTTGCCGGCCGGGCGGCCGCCGTTCGCGGCGAGCCAGTCGACCCGCACCCACAGCAGCGCGTCCTCGTCCCGCTCGCGCCGCCCTAGCCAGGCCGCCTTGAGCCTCAGGCCCGTACCGCATCCGGCGAGCAGCAGACCGCCCGCGACAGGCACGGCGAAGTTGCCGCCGAGGGCGAGCAGCCAGGCCAGCAGCAGCCACCAGCGGTGCCCGCGGCGCCAGTTGCGCACCCCGACGGCACGGTCCTGGAGCACGTCGTGCTTCCCGGCCCGGACGGCGGCCCGCCCGAGTGCCGTGTACCGCCTGCGGCGTGCGTACGACACCACGGCCGCGGCCACGATGAACAGCGCCGCTCCGGCCATGACGCCGATCCGCCGGCCCGTGATGCCCGGCACCAGCAGCCCCACGGCCGCCGCGAACACGCCGGCCCACCACAGGGGCGCGGCTCCGGCCCGTACGACGACGGCCACCCGCACCAGTCCCTGACCTCCGCGTGCCACGTCCGTCCTCCCGTCTCCCGTGTGCGGAATCCGCGGGCAGGCTAGCGAGGGAACGTGAGACGAGTCTGAAAAAGCACCTCGGGCCCTGCTCACTCGGGGGCCCGGCTACTCCACGAACAGCCCCCGCGCCGCCGCCCGCGCGTCGAACTCCTCCAGGCGGGCCTGGGCGTCCGGCAGGTCGTCGCACATCGCCTCCAGCAGGACCCGGCCGAGCAACATCGGCGCGCAGGCCGTGTCGAAGGCGAGGCCGGTGCCGACGGCGGCCGGCAGGAGCAGGTCGGAGACCTTGGCGACGGGGGCGAAGGCGGAGTCGGCGACGGTGACGACGGTGAGCCCCGCCTCCTTGGCGTAGGCAAGGGTGTCGACGACCTCGCGCGGGTGCCGGGGCAGGGCGAAGCAGAGCAGGGTCGAGGCGCCCGCGCGCACGGCGGCGTCGATCCGGTCGTGGATCATGGTGCCGCCCTCGTGGAGCAGCCGTACGTCCGGATGGACCTTGGCCGCGAAATACGCGAAGCCGTAGGCCTGGGAGGCGGCGGCCCGCAGGCCGAGGACCGGCAGCGGGCGGGAGGCGGCCAGCAGCCGTCCCGCCTTCCGCACCGGCCGGGGGTCGGCGAGGATCTCCGCGAGGTGCCGGAGGTTCTCGATCTCGGCCTGGACCGCCTGCTGGTACTCGTTGGACGACTCCGAGGCGGCCGTCTGTTCGGCCGGCGCGACCTCGCGCAGATGGCGGCGCAGGGCGGGGTAGCCGTCGAAGCCGAGGGCGACGGCGAAGCGGGTCACGGAGGGCTGGCTGACCCCGGCCAGTTCGGCCAGCTCGACGCTGGACAGGAACGGCACGTCGGCGGCGCTGCGCACCATGCTGTGCGCGATGCGCCGCTGGGTCGGTGTGAGCCGGTGCCCCTCGAACAGCGCCTGAAGCCGTCCCGCGGGTGTGTCCGCCACACCCGCCGTACTCATGTCGCTCATGACTCGCTCCCCCTCCAGATGTCCGTGAACCGGTCGAGCAGTGCGGCCGCCGCCGTCACGTCGCCCGTGAGCGGCCGGTCGGCCGGGTCCTCCGCCAGCACCGTCTCGGCGAGCTCCAGCGCGCGACTCACCGCGAGCCCCGGCTCGGGCCTCAGGTCACGCTGGCGCAGCGCCCGTACGGCGGCCACGAGTTCGCAGCCGACCACGAGACGGTACGCGCCGCACGCGCGCAGTGTCTGACGGGCGGCGAGCGAGGCGAAGCTGGCCTGTTCCTCGACGCCCCGGGAGAGTACAGCGTGGCCGAGCGAGGCGGGCGCGGAGAAGGCCCGCAGGTCGCCGAGGGCCGCTCCGGCGGCGTACTCCAGGATCATCACGCCGGACGAGGCGGGTTCCTGGTCGGCGAGGAAGGGCCTCAGGCGGGTGAAGGCCGGCTCGTTGAGGGTCGAGAGCCGGGAGGTGGACAGCCGGGCGACCTGGGTCAGGGCCAGCCTGAAGTGGTCCAGCGCGAGGGCGAGTTGGGCCTGGTAGAAGCCGCCGTGGTGGTAGGCGGCCATGTCCTCGGGGGAGATGAGGGGGTTCTCGGCGGCCGCGTTGATCTCGATCGCGAGGACCTCCTCCAGCGCGTCGGCCGCGTCATGGGCGGGGCCGTGGATCTGAGGCAGGCAGCGGAAGCCGTACGGGTCCTGGATCCGGCCGAGCGGCGGGGTGGGCCGGTCCTCGGCGCCGATCAACTGCCGCATCCGCCGGGCCACTTCGGCGGAGCCGCGGTGCGGACGGGCGACGTGCACAGGGGCGGCGTACGCCTCGTGGGAGCCGTCCACGGCGAGCAGGGACAGCGCCGCGACGACCTGGGTGGCCTCGACGAGCCCGCGCAGTTCGTGCAGCGCGAGGGCGGCCTGGCCGAGGGTGAGGGCGTTGCTGCTGATGAAGGCGAGGGCGTCGTTGTTGTCCAGCGGCTGGGGCTCGGGGGCACCGGACGCCGACCGCCAGGGCTCGGGGTGCTCGGCTGCCGAAGGCGAGGCACCCACGACTGCCGCGCCCCGGCCGTCGACGGCCGCCCATTCCGCACGCTGCCCGCCGGCGTCCGTGCCGGCGTTCCCGGCCTCCCGCCAAGGGTGTTCCCCAGCCAACGCCAGGCCCGCCTGGGCCAGCGCCGCGATGTCCCCGGTGCCGACCGAGCCGAACTCGTTGACGACCGGGTACGCCCCGTTCTCCAGCGCCTCGCACAGGGCCGTCACCACCGTCGGCCGCAGTCCGGCGCCGCCCGCGAGCAGCTGGTTGGCGCGGACCGCGAGCATCGCGCGGACCTGCCTCGCGGGGAGCTCCTCGCCGATCGCGCCGGCGTGACTGCGCAGCAGGCGCAGACCGTGTTCGGCGGCCGCGTCGGTGGGCACGTCCTCGTTCCGGTTGGCGCCGACGCCGGTCGAGCGGCCGTAGACGCGGCCGGTCGCGGCGATCTGCCGGGCGGCGTCCCAGGACTCGGCGACCCGCTTCATCGCATCGGTCCCGGGCACCGGCCGCGCGCTCCCGTCGGCGAGGCGGACGACGTCCGCGACCCTCAACCCGATCCCGTCGAGGACCACCAGACCGGTGTGCGCGACGGCGGCAGGGTCCGGTGCGTCCACGATACGAGACGACATAGAGTCCAAACCCCTCTCAATGCGGACACTTGATCTTGCCTGTCGGGCATCCGTTACCTCGGATTAACACCGAACCGTTGACAACCTATTCAGATACCGAGAACTCTGCATGACGTTATACAGCCGGGCAAGGGACATCTCATGATCCAGTTCGACGCGGTCCACAAGCGCTTCCCCAACGGCACGACAGCAGTGCACGATCTCACCCTCGACATGCCGGAAGGCGGCGTCACGGTCCTCGTCGGATCTTCCGGTTGCGGCAAGACGACCACCCTCAGGATGATCAATCGTATGGTCGAGCCGACCTCCGGCACGATCAAGGTCGGCGGCAAGGACGTCACCGATCAGGACGCGGCCGGACTGCGCCGCTCCATCGGCTACGTCATCCAGCAGTCCGGCCTCTTCCCGCACCGCACGGTGCTGGACAACATCGCCACCGTCCCGCTCCTGCTCGGCCACGGCCGCAGGAAGGCCCGCGCCCGCGCCGCCGAGCTGCTGGAGACCGTCGGTCTGACCGCCGAGGCCGGCAAGCGCTACCCGCACCAGCTCTCCGGCGGCCAGCAGCAGCGCGTCGGGGTCGCCCGCGCCCTCGCCGCCGACCCGCCGGTACTGCTCATGGACGAGCCGTTCGGCGCGGTGGACCCGGTGGTGCGCACCCAGCTCCAGGACGAACTGCTCCGGCTCCAGAAGGAGTTGAACAAGACCATCGTCTTCGTCACCCACGACGTCGACGAGGCCGTACGGCTCGGCGACCGCATCGCAATCTTCCGCACCGGCGGCCACCTCGTCCAGTGCGCCCCGCCCGCCGAACTCCTCGCCCGCCCCGCCGACGACTTCGTTGCCGACTTCCTCGGCGCCGAACGCGGCCTGAAGCTGCTGTCGTTGCAGACGATCGCAACCGTCCCTCAGGGCCCGGCGCCGGAAGGAGACACCTGGAGCCTGGTCTGCGACGAGACGGGCAGGCCCCTGCACTGGGCCTCGCAGCGGACAGAGCTCCCCGTACGACCGCTCAGGGACGGCGACTCGCTGCTCGCCGCCCTCGACGAGTCCCTCGCCTCCCCCACCGGCCTGGTGGCCCGGGTCGACGCGGACGGCGTCCTCACCGGTGTCAGCTCCCGCGACGACATCCACGCGCACGCCGGACAGGCGCACGCGGACGCCCGGGTGGCCGCATGAGCATCGACTGGTCGTGGATCTCCGGCCACACCGACGACCTGACCTCGCTCACGGTCTCCCACCTCCAGGCCGCCCTGAGCGCCGTCTTCTTCGGACTGCTGATCTCGTTGCCCCTCGCCGTGGTCGCCCACCGGATCCGCCCCCTGCGCGGCTTCCTGCTCGGCCTCTCGAACGTCCTGTTCACGATCCCCTCGATCGCGATCTTCGTGCTCCTGCTGCCGGTCAGCGGTCTGACCCGGACCACGACCGTGATCGGCCTGACCGTCTACACCCTGGTCGTCCTGCTGCGGAACACGGTCGAAGGGCTCGACTCGGTCCCCGCGAAGACCAAGGAAGCGGCGAAGGCGATGGGCACGCGCCCGCTGCGCACGCTGCTGACCGTCGAACTCCCCCTCGCGCTCCCCGTGATCATGGCGGGCGTCCGTATCGCGACCGTCATGTCCATCTCCCTGGTGTCGGTCGCCACCTACATCGGCGACGGCGGCCTCGGCCAGCTCTTCACCGACGGCTTCCAGCGCGACTTCCCGACCCCGGTGATCGTGGGCGTGGTCCTCACGCTCCTGCTCGCCGTGGTCGCGGACGCCCTGCTGGTGGCCCTCCAGTACGTCCTGACCCCGTGGCGGCGGAGGCGAGCCTGACATGTACGAACTCTTCGAGAACCTCGGCACCTGGCTGACCAGCGGCTCCCAGTGGACCGGCACCGACGGCATCGCCCACCGGCTCGCCGAGCACCTCCAGTACTCGCTCCTCGCGACCCTCGTGGCGGCCGCGATCGGCCTCCCCCTCGGCCTGCTGATCGGCCACACCGGCAAGGGCGCCTTCGTCGCCATCAACCTCGCGTCCTTCGGCCGCGCCCTGCCCACCGTCGGCCTGGTCGTGCTGGTCTTCCTGGCCGGCGGGCTGTCCATGCTCCCGGTCTACGTCGCCCTCGTCGCCCTCGCGGTCCCGGCGATCGTCACCAACACCTACGCGGGGATGACGGCCGTCGACCCGGACGTGAAGGACGCGGCCCGCGGCCAGGGCATGCGCGGCCACCAGGTCCTGTTCCAGGTCGAGTTGCCGCTCGCGCTCCCCCTGATCATGACCGGCCTGCGCCTGGCACTGATCCAGGTCGTCGCCACCGCGACCATCGCGGCCTACGTCTCCTTCGGCGGCCTCGGCCGCTACGTCTTCGACGGCCTCGCCCAGCGCGATCTCGTGCAGGTGCTCGGCGGGGCGGTGCTGGTCGCCGTGGTCGCCGTCGCCCTCGACCTGCTGCTCTCCGGCCTCCAGCGCTACCTCTTCCGTCACCGCACCGCGTAAGGACCCCTGAGATGAACCGACGCACCCTCCTCGGCGGCCTCTTCGCGGCGGCCTCCGTGCCCGCTCTCTCCGCCTGCTCCAGCGGCATCACCTCCCTCGACGGCGGTGGCACCACCTCCGGCGGGAGCGGCTCCAGCAAGGGCGGCATCACCATCGGCACCGCCAACTTCACCGAGAACCAGGTGCTGGGATACCTCTACGCGGCCGTGCTCAAGAAGGCCGGCGTCAAGGTCAAGGTCCGCCCCAACCTCGGCACCCGCGAGATCGTGATCCCCGCGCTCAAGGCGGGCGACATCGACCTGCTGCCCGAGTACCAGGGCGCCCTCCTCAACTACCTGGCCCCCAAGGACGCGTCCGCCGAACCCGGCACCATGCAGAACGCCCTGACCCTGGCCCTGCCCGCCGGGCTCCAGGTCCTGCCCTACAGCCAGGCCGCCGACTCCGACTGCTTCGCGGTCACCCGGGCGACCGCGAGGAAGTACGGCCTGGTCACCCTCGCCGACCTCGCCAAGCAGAACGGCAAGCTGGTGATCGGCGCCGCCCCCGAGGTGAAGAAGCGCCGGGTGGGCGCGGTCGGCCTCAAGGACGTGTACGGCGTCGAGTTCAAGGAGTTCAAGTCGCTGGACTCCGACGGACCGCTGGTCAAGGGCGCCCTGAAGAAGGGCGACGTCGACGTGGCGAACCTCTTCACCACCGACACCGACATCGCGGCCAACGGCTGGGTCATCCTCACCGACCCGAAGAACCTCATCCCCAGCCAGCACATCGTCCCCCTCATCGCCGACCGCAAGGCCGACGACACCGTCCGCAAGGCCCTCGCCCGCCTCGGCAACACCCTGACGACCGCCCAGCTCACCGAGCTCAACAGCCAGGTCGACAACGACAAGAAGGACCCGGAGGACGTGGCCGACGCCTACGCGAAGCAGCACGGGCTGGCCTAGGACGATCCCCCGCCGCAACAGGGGGGCTAACCCCAGTGCAGCGACCGTCGGGGCTGCCTACCGTGGTGCCCATGACCGGAATGGACGCGCGGGACCCCGAACTCAAGAAGGAACTCAACGCCACCCTGCAAGCGCGCAGGGAACTGGGCGAGGAGTACGAGTCCGCGCTGGTCGACTCGTTCCTGGAGAAGGTCGACCAGCGGATCGACGGCGCGGTGGACCGCCGCCTGCGCCGTCAGCTCGCCGAGCAGCAGATGGTGACGGCCCGGGGCGCCCGGTCGCCCAAGCCCACCGACTCCTTCGGCGAACGCTTCGGCTTCGGCATCGTCTCGCTGGTCCTGGCGATCCCGCTGTCCGGGATCGGCGGCGGGGTGGCCCACCTGCCGGGCCTCCTGGTGACCTGGGTCGGCATCGTCGGCGTCAACGCCTTCCAGGCCCTGCGCACCAACCCGGACCTGTTCCGGGGCCGCCGCCACAGGAACAAGTCCGACTGGGAGGACTGAGGGGGGCGCCGCAGGCGCCTAAGGGGCGCGGGGAACTGCGCGACCAGCCACAGCGAACCCGCACCCGCCACCCAACAGCGGCGCCCCCAAACCTCAGGCGAACACCTCACACCTGACGCGTGGGCAGCACCATCACCTGCCGCAGATTCACATGCGCCGGCCGACTGGCAACGTAAGCCACCACATCCGCCAGTTCGTACGGCGACAGCGCCCCGAACGCCTCCACCAGCCCCCCGATCGCCTCCTGCCCCTCCGCATCGAGACGCGAGGCGATCTCCGTCTCCGTCACCCCCGGCTCGACGTTGGTCACCCGCACCCCACGCGGCGAGAACTCGCCCCGCAGCAGCGCCGAGAGGTGGGTGACCGCGGCCTTCGTCGCCCCGTACACGGCGAAGCCCGGAAAGCCGGTCAGATGCGCGGCGACGGACGAGATGTTCACCAGGTCCGCGCTCCCGCCGCGTGCCGCCGCCTCGCCCAGGTCCCCGGCGAAGGCCCCGGTGATCCGCAGCACCCCGGTGAGATTGGTGTCGATCATCGCCTGCCACTCGTCGACGGGCGCCTGCTCGATCGGGTTCGGCAGCATGACACCGGCGTTGTTGACCACCAGGTCGACGGTCCCGTACGCCTCGTGGACCCGCGCCACCGCGGCCGCCACCGACGCGTCGTCCGTGATGTCGGCGACCACGGCCAGCGCCTGCCCGCCGTCGGCCGCGATCTTCTCCACGACGGCGTCGAGCCGCTCCGCGCGCCGCGCCAGCAGCGCGACCCTCGCGCCCTCGGCGGCCAGCGTCACGGCGACCGCCTCACCGATCCCGCTCGCGGCCCCGGTGACGACGGCGGTGCGTCCGGCCAGATTCTCGTACGACATGAAAGTGCTCCTCGGAAGGCGGAAAGCGGAAGCGGAAAGCCGAAGGAATGTCAGCCGGGGCCTCTCCCCGGCTCGTCCACGACTCTCCGCCGCCCGGGCCGCCGTACCCAGGGATGAGCTTTTCCTGGGTCTGCCAGTACCAGGTTCCGCACCCTCGGCTCCCCTACGATCGAACTCATGGACGGGGATCTCGGAGACTTCCTGCGCTCGCGCCGTGCCCGCATCCGGCCCGAGGACGTGGGCCTGCCCTCGTACGGCCGGCGCAGGGTGCCCGGCCTGCGCCGCGAGGAGGTGGCGCAGCTGGCCGGGGTGAGCGTCGACTACTACATCCGCCTGGAGCAGGGCCGGGGCCCGAGCGTCTCGGACGCCGTCCTGGACTCCGTCGCCCGGGTGCTTCAGCTGGACGAGACCGAGCAGGCCTATCTGCGGACGGTGGCCCGGCCGCCGAAGAAGGAGAGGGACGGCCGCCGCCGCAGCACACGGCCGGGCATCCGCGCCGGTGTCCAGCGGCTGCTGGACAGCATGGACCGCACCCCGGCCTTCGTCCTCGGCCCCGCGATGGAGGCGCTGGCCTGGAACGAGCTCGGGGACGCCCTGCACGGGTTCAGCCGGCTGCCAGCGGACCGGCGCAACATCGTCCGGCACCTCTTCCTGGAACCCGAGGGCCGGGACCTGTACCCCGACTGGAACGCGGTCGCCGCCCAGTGCGTGGCCACCCTGCGGCTGAGCGCCGGCACCCACGCCGACCACCGCGAGCTGCGCGACCTCGTCGGCGAACTCTCCCTCAAGAGCGAGGACTTCCGCCGGCTGTGGGCCGACCACCAGGTCAGGGCGTGCATGTACGGCACGAAACGCTTCCGGCACCCCGTCGCGGGCCTGCTGACGCTGCCCTACGAATCGCTGACGCTCCCGGAGACACCGGAGCAGACCTTGGTGGTCTACACACCGGAGCCGGGATCGGAGACCGCGGAGCGGCTGGCGCTGCTGGGCAGTTGGGCCGGTACGAGCGCGTAGGAAGTGGCAGTACGAGGTCGTGGTGCCGGTACGAGCGCGTAGAAAGTAATGCGCGGGGACCGCCGCACCCCCGTTTGACGGGGGGCGGGACGACGGCGGTCCCCGCGAGGGACGTCGACCGGGTCAGGCCAGGTCCACGTCCGGCGTCCATGGAGGTCCGGGAGCCGCTCCGGAGGTCCTTGGACGTTCGGCGCCGGCTGGGGCGGGGAGCCGCTCCCGCCCTGCCGACACCCACTAATCTGCCGGACCCGTGTTAAGCGTGTGCTGCGCGGACGTGACGCCCTCGTACCACTTCCACGAAGTCCACCCGTTGGGTGGGAAACCGGAAGTTCGCCTCCGGCGCCCGGCGTTCACCGGACGTTTGTCTCTACTTACCGCCCTTGGCGAGGAAGGCCAGCAGGTCCTGGCGGCTGACGACGCCGGTGGGCTTGCCCTCCACGAGGACGATCGCCGCGTCCGCCGCGCCGAGGACCGACATCAGGTCGCCGACCGGTTCGCCGGAGCCGACCTGGGGCAGCGGCGCCGACATGTGCTTCTCCAGCGGGTCCTGGAGCGAGGCCCGCTGGGTGAACAGCGCGTCGAGCAGTTCGCGTTCGACGACCGAGCCGATGACCTCCGCGGCCATCACGTCGGGGTGGCCGGCGCCGGGCTTGACGATCGGCATCTGCGAGACGCCGTACTCGCGCAGCACCTCGATGGCCTCGCCGACCGTCTCGTCGGGGTGCATGTGGACGAGGGACGGGATGGCACCGTGCACCTTGTCGTTGAGGACGTCGGCCACGCGGGCGCTGGGGCCCTCGTCCTCCAGGAAGCCGTAGTCGGCCATCCACTCGTCGTTGAAGATCTTCGAGAGGTAGCCGCGCCCGCTGTCCGGGAGCAGGACCACCACGACGCCGTTCTCGTCGAGGCGTTCGGCGACCCGCAGGGCCGCGACGACGGCCATGCCGCAGGAGCCGCCCACCAGGAGGCCCTCCTCCTTGGCGAGGCGGCGGGTCATCTGGAAGGAGTCCTTGTCGGAGACCGGGACGATCTCGTCGGCGACGGTCCGGTCGTAGGCGGTGGGCCAGAAGTCCTCACCGACGCCCTCGACGAGATACGGCCGCCCGGAGCCGCCGGAGTACACCGAGCCCTCGGGGTCGGCGCCGATCACCTGGACCGCGCCGTCGCTGGCGTCCTTCAGGTAGCGGCCGGTGCCGGAGATGGTGCCGCCGGTGCCGACGCCCGCCACGAAGTGGGTGATCTTCCCCTCCGTCTGCTCCCAGAGCTCCGGGCCGGTGGAGTGGTAGTGGGAGAGCGGGTTGTTGGGGTTGGAGTACTGGTCGGGCTTCCACGCGCCGGGCGTCTCACGGACCAGCCGGTCGGAGACGTTGTAGTAGGAGTCCGGGTGCTCCGGGTCCACGGCGGTCGGGCAGACGACGACCTCGGCGCCGTACGCGCGAAGGACGTTGATCTTGTCGGTCGAGACCTTGTCGGGGCACACGAAGATGCACTTGTACCCCTTCTGCTGCGCCACGATGGCGAGCCCGACACCGGTGTTGCCGCTGGTCGGCTCGACGATGGTGCCCCCGGGCTTCAGCGCGCCGCTCTCCTCCGCCGCCTCGATCATGCGCAGGGCGATGCGGTCCTTCACGGAACCGCCGGGGTTGAAGTACTCGACCTTGGCCAGGACGGTCGCCTTGATGCCCTTGGTCACGCTGTTGAGCTTCACCAGCGGGGTGTTGCCGACGAGGCTGATCATCGAGTCGTGGAATTGCACCGTTGTCTCCGGATGCTTGCAAAGAAAGTGGTCCTAGTGGTCCAGCCAGCCTATGGCCTGTTCGGGCGCCATGACGGTTGTTCACTCGCTGTGGGGATTGGGCCACGGTCCGTGCGGGGCAAGGAGTGGGTGTAGCGGGTACGACGGAGGTGGCGGCGACGTATGACGAGCATGTCGAGGGCGAGGGTGGCCCGCCGGATCGCGGCCGGCGCCGCGTACGGCGGTGGCGGGATCGGACTGGTCGGTGCGGCGACGATGGGTCTGCTGCTGGCGGAGGTGCGGCTGGCCAGACGTCAGGTGGGCAACGGCACGACGCCGCACGTCCCGCAGGCCGATGGCCGGTACGGCCATGTGTACACGGTGGTCGGTGAACCTCCCCTGCGGCTGGTGATGCTGGGCGACTCCACGGCCGCGGGCCAGGGCGTGCACCGGGCGGGCCAGACGCCGGGCGCGCTGCTGGCGTCGGGCCTGGCGGCGGTGGCGGAACGGCCGGTGGAACTGCGCAACGTCGCCCTGCCCGGGGCCACCTCGGACGACCTGGACCGCCAGGTGGCACTGACCCTGTCGGATCCGGCGCGGGTCCCGGACGTGTGCGTGATCATGATCGGCGCGAACGACGTGACGCACCGGATGCCGGCGACGCGCTCCGTGCGCCATCTGTCCTCGGCGGTACGGCGGCTGCGCACGGCCGGCGCCGAGGTGGTGGTCGGCACCTGTCCCGACCTGGGCACGATCGAGCCGGTGCAGCAGCCGTTGCGCTGGCTGGCGCGCAGGGCCTCCCGGCAGCTGGCGGCGGCCCAGACGATCGGCGCGGTCGAGCAGGGCGGGCGCACGGTGTCGCTCGGCGACCTGCTGGGTCCGGAGTTCGAGGCGAATCCCCGTGAGCTGTTCGGGCCGGACAACTACCACCCCTCGGCGGAGGGTTATGCGACGGCGGCGATGGCCGTGCTGCCGACGGTCTGTGCGGCCCTGAGCCTGTGGCCGGCCGACGAGGACCGTCCGGACGCGTCCCGCCGCGAGGGCTTCCTGCCGGTGGCCAGGGCCGCGGCGGAGGCCGCCTCGGAGGCGGGCACGGAGGTCGCGGCGGCGCTGCCGACGGGTCCGACCGGGCCGTGGGCGCTGCTGAAGCGCCGGCGCAGGCGGCGGGTGTCCGCCGTGGAGCCCGAGACCCAAGCAAGCGCTTAGACATAGGTCACACCGCCACCCCCGTGACCCAGGCCATACGGACGGGTAACTTCCCAAGCAGCCCCGTCCTGAAGAAAACCCCCGCACGCCAATGGAGCCCGTGATGCCCGAAGCCGTGATCGTCTCGACCGCCCGCTCCCCGATCGGCCGCGCCGTCAAGGGCTCGCTCAAGGACCTGCGCCCCGACGACCTCACCGCCACGATCATCCAGGCCGCCCTCGCCAAGGTCCCGGAGCTGGACCCGCGCGACATCGACGACCTGATGCTCGGCTGCGGTCTGCCCGGCGGGGAGCAGGGCTACAACCTGGGCCGGATCGTCGCCGTGCAGATGGGCATGGACCACCTGCCGGGCTGCACGATCACCCGTTACTGTTCCTCCTCGCTCCAGACGAGCCGCATGGCCCTGCACGCCATCAAGGCCGGCGAGGGTGACGTCTTCATCTCGGCCGGTGTCGAGATGGTCTCCCGCTACGCCAAGGGCAGTTCGGACGGCCTGCCGGGCACCACCAACCCGCTCTTCGACGAGGCCCAGGCCCGCACCGCGGCCACCGCCGCCTCCGAGGGCTCCACCTGGCACGACCCCCGTGAGGACGGCCTGCTCCCCGACCCGTACATCGCGATGGGCCAGACCGCGGAGAACCTGGCCCGCATCAAGGGCGTCACCCGCCAGGACATGGACGAGTTCGGCGTGCGCTCGCAGAACCTCGCCGAGGAGGCCATCAAGAACGGCTTCTGGGAGCGCGAGATCACCCCGGTGACGCTGCCCGACGGCACGGTCGTCAGCAAGGACGACGGCCCCCGCGCCGGCGTCACCCTGGAGGGCGTCCAGGGCCTGAAGCCGGTCTTCCGCCCCGACGGCATGGTCACGGCCGGCAACTGCTGCCCGCTGAACGACGGTGCCGCCGCGGTCGTGATCATGTCCGACACCAAGGCGCGCGAGCTGGGCCTCACCCCGCTGGCCCGGATCGTCTCGACCGGAGTCTCGGGCCTGTCCCCCGAGATCATGGGCCTCGGCCCGGTCGACGCGAGCAACCAGGCCCTGCGCCGCGCCGGTCTCACCATCGACGACATCGACCTGGTCGAGATCAACGAGGCGTTCGCCGCCCAGGTGATCCCCTCCTACCGCGACCTGAACATCCCGCTGGAGAAGCTGAACGTCAACGGGGGCGCGATCGCCGTCGGCCACCCCTTCGGCATGACCGGCGCCCGCATCACCGGCACGCTCATCAACTCCCTCCAGTTCCACGACAAGCAGTTCGGCCTGGAGACGATGTGCGTGGGCGGCGGCCAGGGCATGGCCATGGTCATCGAGCGCCTCAGCTGACGGAACGTACCCAACCGGGCACCCAGCGCCACCCTTTGGCCCAGAACCGTGGAAACTCCAAGGTTCTGGGCCGATTTGTGATCCAATCTCCCTCAGGATGTGACCTATATCGCTCGCGTGGGGATTTCCGCAGGTCACACCACTCCCTCCCTAAACCCCGACCCCAAAGTCCTGTCCGATTCGTGACGTTACGCACTGACAGCTGGATAGTTAGCCCTTCAAGCTGATGTAGGAAGTCGGGGGTCGACTTTGAACCGGGAGTACGTCAGTGAGCGCCATGCCGATCGCCTTGCTGGTCACCACGGCCGCCACCGGCGCCGTGGGCGTCGCCGTCCTGCGCACCCTCATGGTGCTGCGCCGACAGGTCGCCGCCCTCCATACCGAGCTCGCCAGGAACAACAGCGCACCCGTCCGGGGCTTCGTGCCGGCCGCCCGCCCCGCCACCGACGTCGACGAGATACGCGCCGCGGTGGCCGAGGCCCTCGCCGAGGAGCGTGAGCGCGAACTCGCCGAGGCCCGCGCCTTCTGGGCCGCGCAGGAGGCCCGGGACGTCTCCGACGCGCCGTCGCTGCTCGGTCTGCCCGACAGCGAGCTGTTCCTGCCCCGGCAGGCGGACTTCGTGGGCCTGGAGCCGGTCTCGGAGCCGTCGGCCGACCTGGACGAGTTCGCGGGCGACTCCCCCGAACTGGCCGCGGCCCGCCGCCGTCACCCGAGCCACCCGGACTTCGTCCCGGTCGGTTCACCCGTCGTGAACGACCATGAGCGCACGGTGGCGACCCTGGAGGACCTCGCGGCCTCCGGCACCGAACTCGCGGACGTCCGCCCCGGACCGCTCGGCACGCTCGATGTCTACGTCTTCGCCGACGGCACCACGCTCTGCATGACCCCGGGGCACCGCGAGACGGCCGAACGCCTCTCCGCGGCCCTGCGTGCCGGCGAGACCCCGGTGCTCCTCGGCGGCTCGGGCATCTCGGGCGCGTACACGCTGACGTTCGCGTGCGGCGAGGAGAACGTCTACATCCTGGCGGACCGGGTCATAGCCTCGCTTTGAGGCGCCGGGAGCCTGGCACCCACCCAGGGGCGCGGGGCTGTGTCGATATGCGGCTCCGCCGCGTGGGCGCGACCAGCCCCCACCGGGCCCGCGGTCGCCACGAATCCTCAGACCCCCGCCCGCTTCTGCGCCTCCTCCACCAACAGCACAGCCTCAGACACCTGGCCCTCGTCCGAAAGCACGAGGGCCAAGTCATGTGCCGCCACGGTGATCTGGTCGGCCGCGGCGAACATCCCGGCGTCCGGCATCACCCGGGGCCTCGCCTCCGGCTCCTCGATGACCTGCGCCCGATGGGCCAACTCACGGGCCAGCCCCAGGGCCTCGGCGGCGGCGCCGCGCTGGAGTCGGGACTGCGGCGCGGCCCTGAGCCGGTCGGCGAAATGGTCCACAGCCTGGGTCAGACGCGAGGTATCAGCCACCCGGCAACCGTACGCGTCCTCCCGGGACTGTTGCCAACAGGCGAACGCTCAGGCACCGTGACCTGAAGGACCGGCTTACATCCCCTGCGCACGGAGGCGCCGATGTCCCAAGTCTTCTCCGAGGAGACCCACCGCAACATGCTCGCCCGCATCCCCCATTGCACCGGTCGTGAAGTCTCCGACTGGCTCCGCACCGTCGACGAAGGCCCGGCTCTCTTCCGCTTCGAGGAAAAGGTCAGCTGGCTCCGCCACGAACACAACCTCGCCTATGGCCATGCGAAGGCCATCATCCACGAGTACGACCTGAGGAGGGCCGCGCGCAGGTACTTCTGAGCCGCGCACATGCCGAAGGGCCCCCGGTCGGAACCGGGGGCCCTTCGCCGTACTGCCGGCAGCGACTAGTCGCTGCTGTTGAGGATCGCGACGAGGCGCAGGAACTCCATGTAGATCCAGACCAGCGTCAGCGTCAGACCGAACGCCGCCAGCCAGGCCTCCTCCTTCGGCGCGCCATAGGCGATGCCGTCCTCGACCTGCTTGAAGTCGAGGGCGAGGAAGCACGCGCCGAGCAGGACGCCGATGACGCCGAACAGGATGCCGAGGCCTCCGCTGCGGAAGCCGAGGCCGTCACCGCCGCCGAAGACGGCGAACAGCATGTTGACGACCATCAGCAGCAGGAAGCCGAGCGTGGCCGCCATGACGAAGCCGTAGAACCGGCGGTTCACGCGGATCCAGCCGGCCTTGTACGCGACCAGCACCGCGGCGAAGACCGCCAGGGTGCCGATCACGGCCTGCATGGCCGCGCCGCTGGCGATGCGGTTGTCGACGATGCTGGAGATGACGCCGAGGAACACGCCCTCGAACGCGGCGTAGGACACGATCAGCGCGGGCGTGGCCTTGCGCTTGAACGACTGGACGAACGCCAGGACCATGCCGATCAGCGCGGCGCCGATGCCGATGCCGTACGAGCGGCCGATGTTGGCGTCGTCGACCGGAAGCAGCGCCCAGGAGAGCGCGGCCGTGACGATCAGGACGCCGAGGGTGGTGCCGGTGCGCAGGACGACGTCGTCCATCGTCATGCGGCCGGTGGTCACCGGGGTCTGCGGCGGGGCGCCCTGCTGGAGGTCCTGGGCGTAGGGGTTGGTCGCGTACGGGTTGGCCTGCGGCTGCGCGTAGGGGCTGCCCTGCGTGCCCACAGCTGCGCCCCCGGCCTGCGGCGCGGTGTTGAAGCCCGCGTAGCCGTTGTCGCGGCTGAACCCCCGTCGCGAGAAGACCGGGTTGCTGCTCCTCATTTCACTCCTCCATGGCCACCGTGTGTGGACCTTGCCCTCAAGAGTAATGGGTAGGCAAAGGAATGACCCTAGTGCTTGAGGAGGATCTTCCCTCGTTGTCCTGCGCAACACGCGGCCGGGGGGCGTGATTCCCTCAGTCGAAGGGGAAGCCGGTGTACGCCTCGGCGAGGTCGGTCTCCGCGGCCCTCGACCCGGCGATCCGCTCCAGGCGGGCGAGCTGCATCCGGTCCTCGAAGGGGGTGGCGCCGGGCGCCCGGTGCAGCAGGCTCGTCATGTCGTACGAGAACCGTTCGGCCTGCCAGATCCGGCGCAGACAGGTCTCGGAGTAGCGGTCGAGGGCTTCCGCCGAACCGGTCTCCCTCTGGTACGACAGCGCCCTCGCGAAGGTCACGACGTCCCCCACGGCGAGGTTGAGGCCCTTGGCGCCGGTGGGCGGGACGATGTGGGCCGCGTCGCCGGCGAGGAAGAGCCGGCCGTGGCGCATGGGTTCGTGGACGTAGGACCGCATGGGCGTGACGGACTTCTGGGTGATCGGTCCCCGGTCGAGCGTCCAGTCGTCGTCGGTCTCGAAGCGGCGCTCCAGCTCGTCCCAGATCTCCTCGTCGCCCCAGCTGTCGGCGTCGGTGCCCTCCGGGACCTGGAGGTAGAGGCGGGAGACGGAGGGGGAGCGCATGGAGAGGAGGGCGAAGCCGCGGTCGTGGCGGGCGTAGACGAGTTCGTCGTGCGAGGGCGGGACGTCGGCGAGGATGCCGAGCCAGGCGTAGGGGTACGTGCGTTCGAAGACGCGGGTCAGTTCGGCGGGGATCGCCTTGCGGGCCACTCCCCAGAAGCCGTCGCAGCCGACGACGTACTCGCACTCGAGCACGTCCTCCCGGCCCTCGTGGCGGAAGCGGATGCTCGGGGCGTCGGTGTCGGCGCCCTCGACGGCCAGCGCCTCCGCCTCGAAGAGCAGCGGGCCGCCCTCCTTCAGCTGGAGGGCGATCAGGTCCTTGCAGACCTCGGTCTGGGCGTAGACCGTCACGGACCGGCCGCCGGTGAGGGCGGGGAAGTCGACGCGGTGACGCTTTTTGTCGTAGCGCAGCTCTATGCCGTCGTGCCGCAGTCCCTCCCGGTCCATGCGCTCCCCGGCACCGGCCGCGCGCAGGACGTCGACCGTGCCCTGTTCCAGGATTCCGGCGCGCTGGCGGTGCTCGACGTAGGCGCGGTCGCGGCTCTCCAGGACGACCGAGTCGATGCCGGCGCGGTGGAGGAGCCGGGCCAGGAGGAGGCCGGCGGGGCCGGCTCCGATGATGCCGACGGTGGTGCGCATCGGGCGTTCCCTTCGGGAGACCTTATGACTGCGTTCGCCTGGTGAACTTTCTTTCACTTCTGTGGGGCGAGTCTGCGCCGAGGGTCCGGCGCTGTCAATGGTCCTCGCGAGGAGTCCTCCCCCGGACGTCCGGCCCACGGAGTCGCTGCGGGCCGGACGTCCGGGAGCGGGTCAGCGGGGTGGCCAGCCGTCCAGGTGGCGCCGCATCGTGACGTCCTGCCGGGCGTCGCCCTTCGGGGCCTTGTCGACGGCGTCCTTGAGGACGGCGTTGACCTCCGCCGCGAGGCCGTCGGCCCGGGTGCGCAGGTCGGTCGCGGGGACCTTGGAACGGGTCAACGCGTCCAGCCTGCGGTGGATGTCGGCGAGTTGGCGCCGGTGGGCGGAGTCCAGGGTGAGCGGGGTGGGCGTGGAGACCACGAACTGGTAGGCGCCGGCCAGGGTCTGGCAGCCGGTGCAGCTCTTGTTGGCCGCGTCGCTGAGGTTCACGGCGTTCAGCCGGGTCTGCTCACCGGCGAAGGTGACGATCTGGAAGGACAGCGCGACCGAACGGCAGGCGTCGTCGGCGGAGCAGCCCGAGGAGACGGCGTTGGCCTGGTTGCGGACGTTGGCGGCGCTCACATTGCCGTACTGGCGGATGGTGAACGAGTCCTGCGACTCCGTGTGGTCGTGCTGGTTGGCGCGGCTGAACACATGGTCCGACGCGACGGCGACCTTCGCGGGGCCGTTGTCGGCGGCCTGAGCCGGCACGGCCGTCGCCACACCGGCGACACCGGCGGCGAACAGCCCCACCCGCACGGCACGGCGGGTGAACGGGGTGGCGGCACGGGGTTTTCGATGACTGCTCAAGGGGTCTCCTTGGATGGGTGGATCGGTACGGATGTGGGGGGGTGGCGGCGGATGAGGCACGGTCGGGGCGAGGCGATGGCCCGCGCACACCTGCCGCGGCTCGGGCAACGGCCCGGCCGTACAGGCGCTGCGCGTCCTGATGCGGGCCCCGCTCGGAGCCCCTGACCGCCGGACACCCGCGTTCCGGCGTGCCCGCCGGCCGGGGAGACCGTCCCCGACGACGGCACTCCCCTCACGAAGCCCCCTCAGCAGTGCCGGGGTTCGGTGCGCCCGCTCCTCACGACGAAGCGGGTGAACCGCTGGCCGGTGGTGGGGGCGGGCTGTCGGTCGGGGTGGGCTGGGCGCTCTCCGACGGGACCGGGGAGGAGACCGGGGTGGACGATCCGGGACCCGTGCCCGGTGACGAAGGTTCCGGACCCGTGGACCCGTCCGGTGCCGAGCTCGCCGTACCGCGGGCGGTGCCCCCGGTCGCCACGCCTGGTGCCGTCGCCGACGGGGCCGGCGAGGCGGACGCGGAGGCGGCGGCCGAGGTGCCCGCCGACGGGGCGGCGGAGCCCGGGGAGGCGCCCGCCGCCGGCGGCGGGACCGCGCCGGGGCCGGTGCCCGACGGACCGTCCGACGGACCGTCGTCCGCGGTGGACCCGTCGCCGTCGGGAGCCGTGGCCTGCCGGGGCTCCGGTTCCTCCGTCGACACACCGGGCTGGAGGATCGGCGCGATCGGCGGCTTCTTCGGCAGCGGCTGGGGGGTGAGCCCCGAGGTCCACGCGTAGCTCAGGCCCGTCAGCCCGGCGAGGATCACCGCGCACAGCGCCATCCGCAGCGCGGGCCGGCCGTCCGTGGACTTCTTGGCGGCACGGAAGATCCGCCCGCCGATCTTCACGGTGAGATAGACGACCCCGCCCATCGGGATCAGCAGCATCAGACAGCCCAGGACCCCGACGAGGCCCTCGACGATCTTCCCGTCCGCGAGGGCCGACCCGGTGCCGGAGAACTGCTCGACCATGGACCGGATCATCGTGGCGATGATCCTCGGCAGGTTCCACAGCGCGTACGCCAGCTCGCCGACGATCAGCGGCACCATTGTCAGCACCCAGGCCGCCACGACGGTCCGTGCCGACTTCTTCAGCCCGGCGACCTCCTGGCGCGCCGCCCGCCCCTTCCGCCCCGGCACCAGGCCGAGGAGGATCGGCTTGATCTTGCCGTAGAGGTCGGGCACCCCCGCGAGGTCGCCCAGGATGTAGTAGCCGTCGAGACGCACGGCCGGCATCAGCTGTTCGAGGATCTCGAAGTGCCCGAGGTAGACGGCGGCCAGGAAGAACGGCTCGCCGGTGGCGAAGTACAGCCCGGCCATGCCGAGCATGAAGACCACGTTGAAGTAGACGCCGCCCAGGTCGGTCCTGATCCGCCCGCCCCGGCCGATCCGGTAGACGTCGGTGACGTCGGTGTACATGGACGGCCAGATGAGGAAGATCCCGCAGCCGATGCAGCCGGGCCGGGCACCGCCGTATCTGCACGCGGAGGCGTGGCCGAACTCGTGGAAGACGAGCGAGGCCACGGTCAGCAGGAAGACGGCCAGGATCAGCACCGGCTGGTCGAGTACTTCGAGAACCGGCTCGATCGCCCCGTAGAAGGCGAACAGCCAGACGTCCATGGCCACGGCCGCAGCCAGCATGACGGCGACCACGACCGGCCGGTGCAGCCACGCGAAGCTCCGGGCGATCTTCGCCGTGCGCCGCTCGTCGAAGATGACCCGGTGCCCCTTGAGGGCGAGCAGCAGATCGGAGCGCGGGGCGTCGACCTCGTCGCTCTCCTGGCCCTCGGGGACCGTCACGCCGAGCGGTTCGAGCTTCTTCTCCACCAGGTAGCGGATGTTGTCACCGCTGACCTCGCGGCCGAACCGGGCGCTCACCCGGTGGGCGATCGACTCGGTGTCGCGCACGCCGTCCACGGACGACGCCACGAGGTACAGCAGCCGCGACAGCTGCACGACCTGCCCGTCCCCCCGACGGGCGATGTACTTGGGCTCGGTGAAGCCCGACCCCTGGTACTCGCCGTGCAGCCGCAGTCCCGCGCTGAGCCGGGGCACCAACTGCGGTTCCAGGACCGGCAGGCTGCCGGTCGCGACCTGCTCGTAGGTCACCGGCCAGCCGCCGGGCCCGGGCACCGGCCCGGTGTCGTACAGCGTCGGCGGCCCGTCTCCGAGCACTGTCATATGTGGTCTCCCCCCATGTCCTGCCCCCCCTCATGGCCGCCGGGGCGGACCGCGCACAGGTGCGGTCCGCCCCGGCGGCCGTCGTCAGCGCAGGGTCACTGCTTGACGGAGATGGACTGCGAGGCCTGCGACTCGGCGGCCGACCAGGCGGAGTGGTCGTTGACGGCCGCGGACTGGTTGTCGGCGTGCACGGTCGCGATGTGCTTGGTGACGTTGGTGGTGCGGTTGAAGCTGAACTTCAGCTTGCCCAGGGCCTCACGGCCCGGCAGCAGCTCCGCGGACTCGGTGTCGAGCTCGTGCATGTCCATGCTCATGATGGATGTCCTTCCAGGTGGTGATGGATGAGTGGGTGTGGAGGTGGTGCGCGGGTGCTACTGCGTGACGCTGATGGCCTGCGAGGCGCCGGAGCTCGCCACCGACCCGATCGAGTGGTCGTTCAGGGCGAGCGAGGAGTTGCTGGCCTGGACGTGGGCGATGTGCTTGGTCACGTTGGTGGTGCGGTTGAAGCTGAACTTCAGCTTCCCGAGGGCCTCGCGGCCCGGCAGCAGTTCCGCGGACTCGGCCTCGAGCTCGTGGGCGTCCATCATGATCAGTTCCCCCTCAGGGATGGGCATTTCCGGTCGGACCGAGTCGAGTTCCCCCCGCACTCTGTCCAACTTGGTCGGACGTTCTGTCCAACGAGATTGGACACTAGGGCCTCGCGGGGCCGGTGCGCAACCCGTTCGGGGAATCACTCTTTCGGCGGCGGGTGGGGCCGCCCGTAGAATCGGCTCCGACATGGACGGTTCCGCCGAGCGGCGAGCAGGAAGTGACCCACCCGTGGCCAACGCACTCCAGCAGTTGATCCGTGAGCGCCTGGACCTCAAGGGCTGGTCCTACGGCGAGGTGGCACGCCGTGGCGGCATTCCGCGCTCCACCGTCCACCACCTGGCGACCACCGACCGGGTCGTCCGCATGCCCCAGTCGGCCACCCTGGAGGGACTGTCCAAGGGGCTGGAACTCCCGTTGGACACCGTCCGCCGAGCCGCCGCGGAGGCCTGCGGCATCCACGTCTACGGCACCGAGGGCACCGCCGGCCGGCCGGCCGACCCCGAGGTGGATCTCCTGATCGCCAGCGTCCAGAAACTCTCCGCCGACGACCGCCGGCACGTGGCCGCCCTGGTGGAGTCCCTCCTGGACCGCACCCCGAAGCAGTAGCCGACCGGCGGTGTGACGATGCCGTCGGTCGACTGCGGGTCTGTGGTGGCCCGCGTGACCGCACCCGTCCGGGGGGCGCGGAGAACTGCGCGACCAGCCCCCACCGGCCCGCAGCCGACCGACCACCCCGCCGGCACATGACCGTCCGGGAACCGGGTCGCGGCGGTCCGCGATCGGGGATGTTCACTCTTCCGTGCAGTCGGAAAAAGAATTCGACTGTGCCCGAAATGGCCGCACTCCCCCGCTAGTGTCTCGTCCTGCCCGAGGAGCGAGAGCCGCACGACCCCGGGCTCCCAGGGGGGAATGTGTTGCTTGTGCATGGTGGACCGGCCACGGCCGTGGTCCGCGGGCCCGCCGGTGAATCGGTGGTCCTGCTCGCCGGCGAACTGCCGGACGCACTGACCGACGAGTCGGTATCCGAACTCATGGAACTGGCCGCCGCCGTCCTGGACGCGGACGAGCTGCCCCTGTTCCGGACCTGCCTGAGAACCCTGCGCCGCGACGGCATGCGCGCGGGCCGCCGGATCGAGATCGACGGCGCCGTACTGACCGTCTACGAAGGCTGACGGCGGGGCCGGCCCACGCGGGAGTCATCACCGCGTGGGCGGGAAAGTGCCCGGAGCCGGACTTGAACCGGCACGCCCGCGAAGGGGCAGCGAGGTTTAAGCTCGCCGTGTCTGCTTTCCACCATCCGGGCAGGTCATGGGCTCCGCGTTTGAGTCTCTGAGCCTATCGGGACGCATCCCTCGAACAGCGGACGGGCGGACCGATGTTGTCTTATTTTATTGGCGTCTGAGGGTGCATCAGACCATGGAACAGGCCATCCGCACTTGCCAATAGCCTTACGCGGGGCGCCCACCCGCGCATGCGGAATGACGGAATTTCACCGCCCGAACGAGGACGCTCCACCTGTTCTTCGCGCACGCACCGAATCAGGGGTCTGCGTCATCCCCAGGTATGACACCGAGCCGCGCGGTCCGTCCGAAGTCTGCCCTCGGAACCAGAACTGCGACTGACTACACGGCCCGCTCCGGCCACCACGATGGAAGACGTCCTTCAACGATGTCGTCCCGCGAGGAGTTCCATCCCGTGACCACCACCCCCGTAGCCGGCCGGACCACCTCCGTGGCCGCACGCGCCACGGAGCTGTCGAAGATCTACGGACAGGGCGAGACCCAGGTGGTCGCCCTGGACCGGGTCACCGTCGAGTTCCGGCAGGCCGAGTTCACCGCGATCATGGGACCCTCCGGTTCCGGCAAGTCCACGCTGATGCACTGCGTGGCCGGGCTGGACACCTTCTCCTCCGGTTCGGTCCGCATCGGCGAGACCGAGCTGGGCTCCCTGAAGGACAAGCAGCTCACCAAGCTGCGGCGGGACAAGATCGGCTTCATCTTCCAGGCGTTCAACCTGCTGCCGACGCTGACCGCGCTGGAGAACATCACCCTCCCGATGGACATCGCGGGCCGCAAGCCGGACAAGGAGTGGCTGGACTCGGTCATCCGGATGGTCGGACTCCGGGACCGTCTCGGCCACCGTCCCGCCCAGCTCTCCGGCGGTCAGCAGCAGCGCGTCGCCGTGGCCCGCGCCCTGGCCTCCAAGCCCGACATCATCTTCGGCGACGAGCCCACCGGAAACCTCGACTCCCGCTCCGGCGCCGAGGTGCTGGGCTTCCTGCGCAACTCCGTACGGGAACTCGGGCAGACGGTCGTGATGGTGACCCACGACCCGGTGGCCGCTGCCTACGCGGACCGGGTGGTCTTCCTCGCGGACGGCCGGATCGTCGACGAGATGTACAAGCCCACCGCCGACAACGTCCTCGACTTCATGAAGCAGTTCGACGCGAAGGGCCGCACCAGCTGATGTTCCGCACCGCCCTGCGCAACGTCCTCGCGCACAAGGCCCGACTGCTGATGACCGTGCTCGCCGTGATGCTCGGCGTGGCGTTCGTCTCCGGCACCCTCGTCTTCACCAACACCATCTCCGAGGCCTACCAGAAGAGTTCGGCCAAGGGCTTCGACCAGACCGACGTCGCCGTCACCGCCAAGTGGGACGAGGACAAGGGCAACACGCTCGGCAAGCGCCACGCGCTGACCCAGGCCGTGCTCGACAGGAGCGCCGAGGTCCCCGGGGCGGCGAACGCCATCGGTGTCGTCAGCGGCTTCACCGCCATCGCCGACAAGGACGGCAAGCTCATCGGCGGCGGTTTCCAGTCGCAGGGCGGCAACTACTACGGGGCCGAGGACCCCCGGTACCCGCTGGCCGAGGGCAAGGCCCCGCACGGCGCGGACCAGGTCGCCATCGACTCGGAGACGGCGAAGCGGGCCGGCTACAAGGTCGGCGACACCGTGCGCCTCTCGGTCGACGGCCCCGTCCTCGAGCCGGTCATCACCGGGATCTTCACCACCGACGACGGCAATGTCGCCGCCGGTGGCAGCCTCGCGCTGTACGACACGGCCACCGCCCAGAAGCTGTTCGGCAAGCCGGGGACGTACGACGAGATCGACGTGAAGGCGGCCCCCGGCACCTCCCAGACCGCGCTGAAGGCGGCGCTGGACAAGGCGCTGCCCGCCGCCCGGGTGGAGACCACCACCGGCAAGGAACTCGCCGACGACCAGGCCGAGTTGATCTCCTCCTCGATGTCCGGTCTCAAGCAGGGCCTGCTGGTCTTCGCGGGCATCGCGCTCTTCGTCGGCACCTTCATCATCGCCAACACCTTCACCATGCTGGTCGCCCAGCGCACCAAGGAGCTGGCGCTGCTGCGGGCCGTCGGCGCGTCCCGTCGGCAGGTCACGCGGTCGGTGCTGATCGAGGCGTTCGTGGTCGGTCTGGTGGCCGCGGTGACGGGCCTGGTGGCCGGCATCGGCATCGGCGCCGGGCTCAGGTCCCTGATGGGCACGCTCGGCGCGACCGTCCCGGACGGGCCGCTGATCATCACGCCGGGCACGGTCGGCGCGGCCCTCGCGGTCGGCGTCCTCGTCACCATGCTCGCCGCCTGGCTGCCGGGCCGCAGGGCGGCGAAGATCCCGCCGGTGGCGGCGATGAGCAGCCTGCACGCCAAGGCGACCACCAAGTCGCTGGTGCTGCGCAACACGCTGGGCGCGCTGTTCAGCGGGGCGGGGGTGGCCGTGATCCTGGCGGCCACCACGATGGACGGCTCGGACGGCCAGGCCCCCATGGGTCTCGGCGCGGTCCTGCTGATCATCGGTGTCTTCATCCTCACGCCCCTTCTCTCCCGCCCCCTGATCGCGGCCGCGGCCCCGCTGATGCGCGTGTTCGGCATCTCCGGGAAGCTGGCCCGGCAGAACTCGGTGCGCAATCCGCGCCGTACGGCCGCCACCGCGTCCGCGCTGATGATCGGCCTCACCCTGATCACCGGGATGACAGTGATGGCGGGCAGCCTCCAGAAGTCGATCGACAAGATGGCGACGGCGGCCGTCAAGGCGGACTACGTCGTCTCCATGGCGAACGGCAACGAGCTCTCCCCGGACGTGGAGAAGAAGCTGGCGAAGGTGGACGGCGTCACCGAGGTCAGCCCGCTGCGCAACGCGGCCTCCCGCATCGACGGCGAGACCGAGTACCTGAAGGGCGTGAACGGCTCGGCGATCGGGAAGCTGACCGACCTCAAGGTGGACGACGGCTCGTTCAAGGTCGGCGGCACCCAGGTGGTCGTGGACAAGGACCGGGCCAAGTCCTTCGGCTGGAGGGCGGGTTCGACCTTCACCGTGCACTACGAGGACGGCAAGGCGCAGCGGCTGACGGTCGCCGGGGTCTACGAGGGCAACGAGCTGATCAGCGGCATCATGCTGGACACCGCCACGCTCTCCCCGCACCTGAGGGACGCGTCGGACATGCAGGTCATGCTGAAGACGTCCGACGGCACCTCAGACGCCACCAAGGACCGCCTGGAGAAGGCCCTCGGCTCCAACCCGGCCATCAAGGTCCAGGACAAGAAGGACCTCTCCGACTCCATCGCGCAGATGTTCACGCTGATGCTGAACATGCTCTACGGCCTGCTGGCCATGGCGGTGCTCGTCGCGGTCCTCGGGGTCATCAACACCCTGGCCATGTCGGTGTTCGAGCGCTCCCAGGAGATCGGCATGCTGCGCGCGATCGGCCTGGACCGCAAGGGCATCAAGCGGATGGTCCGTCTGGAGTCCCTGGTCATCTCCCTGTTCGGCGGGGTGCTCGGCATCGGCCTGGGCGTGTTCTTCGGCTGGGCGGCCGGTGAGCTGCTCGGCGCGAGGATGGCGACGTACGAACTCGTCCTGCCCTGGGCCCGGATGGCGGTGTTCCTGCTGCTCGCGGCGACGGTCGGCATCCTCGCCGCGCTGTGGCCGGCCCGCCGGGCGGCCCGCATGAACATGCTGTCGGCCATCAAGGCGGAGTAGCCGTACGGCTGTCGGGGCCCGTCGCGGAGGAAGCGGCGGGCCCCTTCTGTGTCTGCTCCTGGTCCTGCTTCCCGCTCAGTTCCAGGTGCGGGCGCGCAACGGCAGCCCGGAGGCGCCGGATTCGGGGGTTCTGACGGCCAGGACCTGGTTGACGCCGAGGTGGTTGCGTTCGAAGCCGAGGGCACAGGCGGCCATGTAGAGGCGCCACACCCGGGCCCGGCCGGGGCCGGTGAGCCGGACCGCCCGCTGCCACCCAAACTCCAGGTTGGTGACCCAGCGGCGCAGCGTGTGGGCGTAGTGCTCGCGGATCGACTCGACGTCCCGCACCTCGAACCCGGCCCGCTCCAACTGGGTCACGGTGGTGCCGAGGGGGGCGAGTTCACCGTCGGGGAAGACGTACGCGTCGATGAACTCGTCGAGGTCGTACGCCGATTCGTCGGACATCGGGCGCCGGGCGATCTGGTGGTTGAGCAGCCGTCCGCCGGGGGCCAGCAGCCGGTACAGGTCCTGGGCGTACTCCAGGTACTTCTCCGACCCCACGTGCTCGGCCATCCCGATGGAGGAGATCGCGTCGTACGGCCCGTCGGCCACGTCCCGGTAGTCCTGTACGCGGATCTCGATCCGGTCGGTCAGCCCGGCGTCGGCGACGCGCTTGCGGGCGTAGGCGGCCTGCTCGTGCGAGAGGGTGATGCCGACCACGCTCACGCCGTACTCGCGGGCCGCGTGGATCGCCATCGAGCCCCATCCGCAGCCGACGTCGAGGAGCCGCTGCCCCGGGCGGAGCGCGAGCTTGCGGCAGACAAGGTCGAGCTTGTCGTGCTGGGCCTGCTCCAGGGTGGCGTCGGGGTCCGGCCAGTAGGCGCAGGAGTACACCATCGACGGGCCGAGGACGAGCTCGTAGAAGCCGTTGCCGACGTCGTAGTGGTGGCTGATGGCCCGCTTGTCACTGCGCCGGGTGTGCAGATGGCCGCGGGCGCGGCGGATCTCCTCGCGGGGCGGGGCCGGGGGCAGCGGCAGCCCGCCGAGCCGGACGAGGCCGAACAGCGCGGCACGGGTCCGCGCGTCGCGCAGGATCTCCAGGCCCGAGCGGGTGTCGTCGCGTTCCCAGACCAGGCCGGAGAGGAGGGCGAGGGCGCCGTAGAAGTCGCCCTCGATCTCGAGGTCACCGGCGACCCAGGCACGGGCCAGGCCCAGCTCGCCCGGTTTCCACAGGAGCCGGCGTACGGCACGGCGGTTGCGGACGACCAGGGCGGGGGCGCCGGGTGGTCCCGCTTGCGAACCGTCCCAGGCCCTGATCCGCACCGGCAGCTCGGATCCAAGCAACTGTTCGAGCAGACTCTTCAGCCGCAGTGCGGCATCCGCCATGATCCACACCTCCGTGACGAGGATCCCGGAATTGTCCACCTGGGTAAACAACGGCACGGTCATGGTCACTCCCCAAATCGGCGGAGGACCGAAATCGACGCCGACCGAAATCGATGGCGACGGAAATCGACGGCGGACCGAGATCGGTGGAGGAGCCGAACCGACGGGGACCGGAAACGCCGAAGGACCTCCCGCACCACGGATGGCGGAAGGTCCTTCGGGGTGGATCAGCGACCGGCTCCGGTCACGGGTGACCGGAACGAGTCAGGAGGCCTTGGCCTCGGTCTTCTTCGGTTCGGCGGCCGGCACGGGGCGCGCGGCCTCGTAGAACTCCTCGCGCGGGTTCTCCATGGCGCCGAGGGAGACGACCTCGCGCTTGAGGAACATGCCGAGGGTCCAGTCGGCGAAGACACGGATCTTGCGGTTCCAGGTCGGCATGGCCAGACCGTGGTAGCCGCGGTGCATGTACCAGGCGAGACGGCCCTTGAGCTTGATCTTCATCTTGCCCATGACGATCATCGCGACGCCCTTGTGCAGGCCGAGACCCGCGACAGCACCCTTGTTGGAGTGGCTGTACTCCTTCTGCGGGAAGCCCCGCATGCCGGAGATCACGTTGTCGCCGAGGACCCTCGCCTGGCGCAGCGCGTGCTGGGCGTTCGGCGGGCACCAGGCGTTCTCGACACCGGCCTTGCGGGCGGCGACGTCCGGCACCTGGGCGTTGTCGCCGGCGGCCCAGATGTAGTCGGTGCCCTGGACCTGGAGGGTCGGGGCGGTGTCCACGTGGCCGCGCGGGCCCAGCGGGAGGCCGTAGCGGGCCAGGACCGGGTTGGGCTTGACGCCCGCGGTCCACACGATGGTGCTGGAGTCGACCTCGAGGCCGTTCTTCAGGACCACGTGGCCGTCGACGCAGGAGTCCATCGAGGTGGAGAGGTAGATCTCGACGCCCCGGCTCTCCAGGTGCTCCTTGCCGTACTGGCCGAGCTTGGGGCCGACCTCGGGGAGGATCTTGTCGGCGGCGTCGACGAGGATGAACCGCATGTCCTCGCGGGAGACGTTGCTGTAGTACTTGGCCGCGTCGCGGGCCATGTCCTCGACCTCACCGATGGTCTCCGCACCGGCGAAACCGCCGCCGATGAAGACGAAGGTGAGCGCCTTGCGGCGGATCTCCTCGTCCTTGGTGGAGTCGGCCTTGTCGAGCTGCTCGAGGACGTGGTTGCGCAGGCCGATGGCCTCCTCTACGCCCTTCATGCCGATGCCCTGCTCGGCGAGGCCGGGGATCGGGAAGGTGCGGGAGACCGCGCCGAGCGCGATCACCAGGTAGTCGAAAGGCAGCTCGTACGCCTCGCCCACGAGGGGGGCGATCGTGGCGACCTTGCGGTCCTGGTCGATGGTGGTGACCCGGCCGGTGAGAACCTCCGCCTTCGGCAGCACGCGTCGCAGCGGGACGACGACGTGGCGCGGGGAGATGTTGCCGGCGGCGGTTTCGGGGAGGAAGGGCTGGTAGGTCATGTACGACCGGGGGTCGACGACCGTGACGGTCGCCTCGCCGTAGCGCATCTTCTTGAGAATGCGCCGAGCTGCGTACAGGCCTACGTACCCACCGCCTACTACGAGGATCCTGGGACGCTCCGTGGTGCTCATGGCATCGAGTATCCACCCGCCCCAGGGGGGTCGCTCGTGCGCCCCTTCACAAGCTCTTGGAGGGGGTGTGTTATCCTCCGCGACCCACGTGATCCACGTCATGGCGCCGGACGGGAACCACGGTATAGGGATCTCCGTTGTCAACGCCGCGTGAGCTGCTTCTCCGTGCCGGAAAGCGCTCCGCGCGGGGCTCTCACAGACCCCTCGCAGACCCCTCTCCCCAGGTCCGCAACCCACCGTTTTGAACGTGTTCACAGGGGGGTTGGGCCCCCGGAAGGGTCAACCGGCCCTCATTCGTCGTCCGACAGGACCCAATTCCTTGTGAAGAACTTCACGAACTTTCCCGGCGCCACGCCGAAGAGGGGCCCCGAAGGGCCCCTCTGAGTCGCTCATCCGATGTTCTGCCTGCTCAGCAGAGGTGCCCGGCGGGGTCTACGCAATCGACCACGCGATGCCGTCGAGGATGTCGTGCTCGCTCACGACGACCTCCTCGGCGCCGATCCGCTCCATGATCGACAGCAGGACGAGCGCGCCCGCCGCGATCACGTCCACGCGGCCCGGGTGCATGGAGGGAACGGCCGCGCGCTCGGCGTGGGTGGAGCGCAGCAGCCACTCGGTGATCTCACGGACCCGCTCGCGGGAGACCCGGGAGTGGTGGATGGCCGCCGAGTCGTACTCGGGCAGCTCCAGGGCGATCGCCGACACCGTGGTGACGGACCCGGCGAGCCCCACCAGCGTGCGCGCCTCGCGCAACGGCACCGTCTGCTCGGCGAGGTCGAGCGCGGCCTCGATGTCGGCGCGCATGGCTGTGATCTGCGCGGCGCCGGGCGGGTCGCTGACGGCCCCGTCCTGGACGAGGTGCCGCTCGGTCATCCGCACACAGCCGACGTCCACGGACCGCGCGGCCCGCACGTGGTCGTCGCCCACGACGAACTCCGTCGAGCCGCCGCCGATGTCCACGACCAGGTAGGGCCGGGCCAGGTGGTCGCTGCCGGTGAGCTCCTTGGTCGCCCCGGTGAAGGAGAACTCGGCCTCCTGGTCCCCGGTGATGACCTCGGGCTCGACGCCGAGGATGTCGAGGACGCCCCGGACGAAGTCGTCCCGGTTCTCGGCGTCCCGGGAGGCGGAGGTGGCCACGAACCGCAGCCGCTCGGCCCCGTGCTCCTTGATGACCGCCGCGTACTCCCGGCACGCGGCGAAGGTCCGCTCCAGCGCCTCGGGGGCGAGCCGCCCGGTCCGGTCGACGCCCTGCCCCAGCCGCACGATCGTCATGCGGCGGTCCAGGTCGACGAGCTCGCCGGTGGCCGGGTCGCAGTCGGCGACGAGCAGGCGGATCGAGTTCGTACCGCAGTCGATGGCGGCGACGCGGGTCACCGGTCGCCGTCCTCGACCGGCTTGAAGGCGAAGTGGCCCGTGCCGTCCTCGGAGGCCTGCACCTGCCACTCCTCACCGGTCGGCGGCCCGGAGGGCGTCACGCACGCACCCTTGCGCCACCACTCCGGCAGCATCGCGATCGCCTCGTCGCCCAGCGGGTTCACGCCGGGGCCCGCGGCCAGCGAGTGGCCCACCAGGACGTGCAGGCACTTCACCCGGTCCGGCATGCCGCCCGCGCTCGGGAAGCCCTCCAGGACCTCGATGGCGTCCCGGCGGGCGAGGTAGTCCTCGTGCGCGGCCCGGTACGCCTTCGCGAGCTCCGGGTCGGTCTGGAGCCGCTCCGTCATCTCCTTCATGACGCCGTTCGCCTCCAGCGTGCCGATCGCCGAGGCGGCGCGCGGGCACGTCAGGTAGTACGTCGTCGGGAAGGGCGTGCCGTCGGGGAGGCGGGGCGCCGTCTCCACCACGTCCGGCTGACCGCAGGGGCAGCGGTGCGCGATCGCGCGCAGCCCGCGCGGCGGCCGGCCGAGCTGCTGCTTGAAGGCCTCGACGTCCGCGTCGGTCGGCTCAGTGCGAGGCGTGGTAGGCGGGGGAGTTTCCATCGGTCCTGAGCTTGTCTTTCTGCTGTCCGTCGTGGTCGGTTCACTGGTCCGAGGCGTCGGACTTGTCGACGCCGTCCCAGACGTTGGAGTACCAGGGGCGGTCGGCCGCCCCGATATCGGTGCGGGACTGCTTCGCCGCGTCCGGGTCGACGACGATGAAGCCCGTCTCCCCCGGCAGCACGTAGTGCAGCCGCTGCCGGATCTGCTGCTCCGCGTACGCGTCGTCCTGCCAGCGCGCCTTGAGATCGCGCAGCTTCTCGACCCGCTCGGCGGCCTGTGCCTTCTCCCGCTGGAGATCGGAGATCTCGGCGCGCTGGGAGACGTACTGCCTTATCGGGTACGCCAGCGCCACCACGAGGGTGCACAGCACGAGGGCGAGCAGCGCGGCCCGGCCGGTCAGCCGGGAGCGCCGGGCCTGCCGTTTGGTCTGGGAGCGGTAGACCCTGGCCGCGGTCTGCTCGCCGAGCAGCTTGATCCGTGTCGCGGTGGAGAAACGGTCCCGGTCCTTCACGGCCATCGGCTCTCCGCCTCCCCTTCTACGTGCGTACGTCCCCGCACACGGTACGGGACCGGTACGGGGACGTACGTACGACTGGCTAAGGCTTGACCCCGGAAGGGCCAGCCGGTGTGTCAGCCCTTGAAGCGCGGGAACGCGCTGCGGCCGGCGTAGACCGCGGCGTCGTCGAGGATCTCCTCGATGCGCAGGAGCTGGTTGTACTTGGCGACGCGCTCGGAGCGGGCCGGGGCGCCGGTCTTGATCTGGCCGCAGTTGGTGGCGACGGCGAGGTCGGCGATGGTGACGTCCTCGGTCTCGCCGGAGCGGTGGGACATCATGCACTTGAAGCCGCTGCGCTGGGCGAGCTCGACGGCGTCCAGGGTCTCGGTGAGCGAACCGATCTGGTTCACCTTGACCAGGAGGGCGTTGGCGGCGCCGTCCTCGATGCCGCGGGCCAGACGCTCCGGGTTGGTGACGAACAGGTCGTCGCCGACGATCTGGACCTTGTCGCCCAGCTTGTCGGTGAGGACCTTCCAGCCGGCCCAGTCGTCCTCGAACAGCGGGTCCTCGATGGAGACGAGCGGGTAGGCCGCCACGAGCTCCTCGTAGTACTCCGTCATCTCGGCGGCGGAGCGGTCCTTGCCCTCGAACTGGTACTTGCCGTCCTTGTAGAACTCGGAGGCGGCGACGTCGAGGGCGAGGGCGACCTGCTCGCCGGGGATGTAACCGGCTTCCTTGATGGCCTCGAGGATGAGGTCCAGGGCGGCGCGGTTGGACTCGAGGTTCGGGGCGAAGCCGCCCTCGTCGCCGAGGCCGGTCGACAGGCCCTTGCTCTTCAGGACCTTCTTGAGGGTGTGGTAGACCTCGGTGCCCCAGCGCAGCGCCTCGGAGAAGGACTCCGCGCCGATCGGGGCGATCATGAACTCCTGGATGTCCACGTTGGAGTCGGCGTGCGAGCCGCCGTTCAGGATGTTCATCATCGGAACGGGCAGCAGGTGCGCGTTCGGGCCGCCCAGGTAGCGGAACAGCGGCAGGTCGCTGGCCTCGGAGGCGGCGTGGGCGACGGCGAGGGAGACGCCGAGGATGGCGTTGGCGCCGAGCGAGCCCTTGTTGTCGGTGGCGTCCAGGTCGAACATCGCCTGGTCGATCAGGCGCTGCTCGGTGGCGTCGTAGCCGACGAGCTCCGGGCCGATCTGCTCGATGACCGCGAGGACGGCCTTCTCGACACCCTTGCCCTGGTAGCGGTTGGGGTCACCGTCACGCAGTTCGATGGCCTCGAAGGCGCCGGTGGAGGCGCCGGACGGGACGGCGGCACGACCGGTGCTGCCGTCGTCGAGGCCGACCTCGACCTCGACGGTGGGGTTGCCTCGCGAGTCGAGGATTTCCCTGGCTACGACGACGTCGATGGACGGCACGAGCATCTCCTTCACGAATGGTGAGCCTGGCGACTAGAGCCTAACCGGCTCCGGGGCATCGGCCACCGTGCGGACCGACCTGTGGACGAAACCGAGAGTAAATTGTTTCTGAACTGAACAAAGACGGCCGTGCAAGCGCGCACAAAAAACCCCGCCCCGGTGCGTACGGGGGAACACGCACCGGAGCGGGGAGCCCGTGGGGACGGGGGGTGGCCCTCACGAGGTCTTCAGTATGAGGACCACGGGTATGAGGGCGCTGTGGTTCAGGTAGGAATCACTTGAGGTGCAGCTGCTGACCCGGGTAGATCAGGTTCGCGTCCTCGATGATGTCCTTGTTCAGCTTGAAGAGCGTCTGGTAGCCGCCCTTGACCTTGTGCTTCGCGGCGATCGAGCTGAGGGTGTCACCCTTGACGACCTTGTACTCGCCGTCGCCCTTCTTGACCTTCTTGCCGGTCGGGGTGGTGACGGTCTTCTTGGCCGCCGGACGCTCGGAGGAGCGGGAGGCGCTCTGCTCGTTGGTCGAACGCGTGCTGGAGCCCGAGTTCGAGGAGCTGGAGGAGGACGAGCTGCTGCCGTTGTAGGCAGCGCCGGACAGGCCCGTGCCGCAGACCGGCCAGGCGCCCTTGCCCTGGGAGGCGAGGACCTTCTCGGCGACGGCTATCTGCTGCGCCTTGCTGGCCTGGTTGGCCTGCGGAGCGTAGGCGGTGCCGCCGTACGCGGCCCAGGTGGAGGCGGAGAACTGAAGGCCGCCGTAGTAGCCGTTGCCGGTGTTGATGGACCAGTTGCCGCCGGACTCGCACTGGGCGACGGCGTCCCACTCGGAGGCGGTGGCGGCGGAGGCGTTGCCGGCCGCCATCAGCGGGGCGGCGATGGCGACACCGGTGACGCCGGCGAGCGCGGCGGCGCGGGTGGCCTTGGACGGACGACGGTGCTTGCCCTTGCCGGAAAACAGCATGGTGGATCCCCTCACCGACGCCTGCGAGGTGAGCTGTCGGGTTCGGGCCGGTTGAGTTGCCCGGTCACGCGCACTGCGTGACTTCACCCCAAGCCGGTCCAGCGTGAACTGCTGGGCCCGGCGCTTACCTTGGGTCCCCCGCTCCTGCCTACGGCGCTTGACGCGACGACTGTTCCCGTACGGCCGCTGGCAGGATTCGGCGTTGCGACAGACGGGGCTCGGGTTGCCGAGCGGTGACGACGGTAGACATGCGCTCGGCGGAATTTCAAAGACGATCAGGGCTTCTGAGACTCATCCCACACTTTCACCAAAGTGGACATTCGGTGCGAAGTATGACGTGAACTCCCGCTGTTTTTCAGGCCTTTTCGGCCCTATTCCACCCCTGTGTCGAGCGTCTGACCGGCGGAGATGTCGCTCGGGTCGGCCCCGATGCGGTCCTTGTTCTCGGCATAGAGGGCGCGCCATCCGCCGTCGAGGCCAAGGGAGTCGGCGATGGAGGCGAGGGAGTCGCCTTCCTTGACGGTGTACGTACGAGCGGCGTGGCGACCCGACGAGGTGCCCGCACTCTTCGTCGCGACGTCGTCCCCGCTGTCACCGCGGTGCTTGCCGGTGCCGGCGAGGGAGCCGACGTCCACCAGGGCCGAAGAGCCGCCCTCCTGCCAGGACTTGTCCGCTTCATCCTCTTCTGGGCTGACTACAGGCGAACCGTCGGAGGGCTGGGCGTTTTCCTTACCGGAGGCTTCGGAACCCTTGGTGTCGCTTTCGCCCGACTTGGAGGCACTTTCGTCGCTCTTGGACGGAGTGGCCGAGGGCGAGGGGGTCGCGGACGAACCGTCCAGGGAGTCGAGCAGGCCGGGAGTGTCCTCGGTGTCCGACGAGTTGGACGAATCAGACGATCCAGATGATTCCGACGATCCGGACGCGGAGGCCGAGGGTGTTCCACTGGCCAGGCCCGTGTCGACGCCGGCCGAGCTCGAGTCCTTGCTGAGCCCGTTGAGCAGACCGCAGGTCGGCCAGGCGGCGATGCCCTGGTCGGCGAGGAGCTTCTCCGCCACGGCTATCTGCTGGTTACGGCTGGCCAGGTCCGCGGTCTTGGCGTACTCGAGGCCTCCGTACTTCTCCCAGTTGTCCTGGGACATCTGGAGGCCGCCGTAGTAGCCGTTGCCGTCGTTGGCGCTCCAGGAGCCACCGCTCTCGCACTCCGCGACCCGGTCCCAGGTGGTACCGGTCGCGGCGCTCGCTCCGGACGCCGCGAGCAGGGGGATCGCGATGGCGGATCCCGTCACACCGGCCGCCACGAGCAGCGCCGGAGCCTGACGGGGGCGACGGTGACGACCGTTCCCGGAGAGCATGAAAGGACCTTTCCCGAGACTTCAGAGACCCACGCGGCGAGTGGTACGGACCACCGCGCTGGTCCGTGAACGTATAGGGGTTCGATCACTTGTCACAAGTTAATGCCGCGTAGATCACGTGAAGATCACAGACTTGAGGCCGCGTCATGTTTGGGCCGCCGCGCGATGGGGTTCAGGGGACCCCTCGGTCGATTACCGGACGGGAGTGAACTCCACGGGCAAAGTACGCAGTCCACGCATGATGAGACCACCACGCCAGCGCAAATCAGCTGAATCCACCGCGAGTTGCAGATCGGGGAGCCGGGTGAGGAGCGTGGCGAGCGCGGTCTGGCCCTCCAGCCGGGCGAGCGGGGCACCGAGGCAGTAGTGGATCCCGTGGCCGTAACCGAGGTGCTGATTGTCACGGCGGGACAGATCGAGCACGTCGGGGTCGGCGAACCGTTCCGGATCCCGGTCCGCCGAGGCGAGCACGACGAGCACGGGATCGCCGGCCGCGATGTCCCGCCCCCCGATCGTGAGCGGCTCGGTGGCGAACCGCCAGGTGGCGAGCTCGACCGGGCCGTCGTAACGCAACAGCTCCTCCACGCCCGTCTCCAGCAGGTCGCTGCGCCCGTCGGCGAGGGACCGCTGGAGCCTCTCACGCTGTTCGGGGTGGGTGAGGAGGGCGTAGGTGCCGTTGCCGATGAGGTTGACGGTGGTCTCGAAGCCCGCGAAGAGAAGGATGAAGGCCATGGCCGCGGCCTCGTTCTCGGTGAGGTGCTCGCCGTGGTCGGAGGCGCGGATGAGCCCGGAGATGAGGTCCTCGCCGGGGGTGGGCTCGTCGGGCAGCGCGTCCCGCTTGCGGTGGATGAGCTCGGCCAGATACCCGCGCATCTTCTTCACGGACCGCGCGACCCCGCCCCGCGGGCCTCCCCCGTGGCGGATCATCATGCCCGCCCAGTCACGGAAGTCGTCCTGGTCCTCGCGGGGGACGCCGAGGAGGTCACAGATCGCGTAGATGGGGAGCGGGAAGGCGAAGTCGTGGATGAGGTCGGCGGATCCCGTGGCCGCGAACCGGTCGATCAGGCGGTCCGTCAACTCCTGCACCCGCGGTGCGAACTCGGCGACCCTCCTCGGCGTGAACGCCTTGCTGACGAGCCGTCGGAGCCTGGTGTGGTCCGGCGGGTCGATGTTCAGCAGATGCGTCATCAGCTCCGCCTTGCGCTCCCCCGGGATGCCGGTCTTCCCCTTGGCGTGCTCCGGCTCGTCATGGTGCGCCGGGTTCTTGCTGAGCCGCTGGTCGGCGAGCGCCTGCTTGGCGTCGGCGTAACGCGTGACCAGCCAGGCCTCCACCCCGCTGGGCAGCCGCGTCCGGTGCACGGGGGCGTGCTCCCGGAGCCAGGCGTAGGCGGGGTAGGGGTCGGTGGCGAACTCCCAGGTGAAGAGTTCGGGGGCAGGGGGTCGGGTGGAGGGAGCGGGGGTGGGGGTCGAGGCGGGGGCGGGGGCAGGGG
>NZ_JOGP01000025.1:0-112685 GCF_000719505.1 Streptomyces sp. NRRL B-3229
GATGTCGTTGGTGATGGCGAACGCGCCGATCACGCCGTCGAAGGAGAAGGAGGCGTCGAGGACCTCCAGGTAGAGGAACATGAAGAACGCGGCCTTGCCCACGAGCTGGACCGCCGAGCCCGGCCCGCCGGAGCGTTCGGCCGCTTCCTCGCGTTCCTCCTCCTCTTCCAGCCGGTTCTCGAAGTAGCCGGAGAGCCCGCCGACGACCAGGTAGGTGATCAGGCCCGCGATGCCGGAGATCAGGACCGTCTGTGCCTTGTCGGCGTGCGCGCCGCCGTGCTGGTGGGCGTGGCCGGCGAAGGTGAAGGCGGTGACCAGCAGGACGATCAGGGCGATGCAGACCGACAGCATGTCGACCTTGCCGAGCCTGGCCAGCGGGCGCTCCAGCCAGGCCAGCCATTTGATGTCCCGGTCCTCGAAGATGAAGTCCAGGAAGATCATCAGCAGGAACATGCCACCGAACGCGGCGATCGACGGGTGCGCGTCGGTGACCAGCTGCTGATAACGGTCCTTGTCGGTCAGGGCCAGCTGGACCGCGTCGTACGGGTTGAGTTTCGCGGTGATCGCGACGATGACGACCGGGAAGACCAGCCGCATGCCGAACACAGCGATCAGGACGCCGACCGTGAGGAAGATCTTCTGCCAGAAGGCGTTCATCTTCTTCAGGATCCCGGCGTTGACGACCGCGTTGTCGAACGACAGCGAGATCTCCAGTACGGCGAGGATGGCCACGATGCCGAACGCGGCCCATCCGTCGTACAGCACTCCCACGGCCAGGCCGAGCGCGGTCACCGCGAACGCCCAGCGGAAGGTCTTCAGAATCACTGGCACCAAGTCCTGTTGTCGGGCGGTCGCCGGAGACGGGCGCGGGGGCCCGTGGCGTCACGGGCGTTGTCTATCACGGCGGTCCATCGCCGCGGGGTCCTGGGGGTCGGGTTCACGTGCCGGTGGGAACCCTCACCGCGAGAAGGGCGACGTCGTCGTCATTGCGGTCGTGCCGGACGCGGCGCAGCACCTGGTCGGTGAGGGGGGCCAGGGGGCGGTGGGCGAGGGAGGCCGCGTGTCTGCTCAGGCGGTTCAGACCCTCGTCGAGGGTGTGGCCGGGTGCCTCGATCAGTCCGTCGGTGTAGAGGAGCAGGGTGGAACCGGGCGGCAGTACGGCGCTCGCGTCGGTGCGGGCGGTGCGGACCCCGGTGCCCAGGAGGATGCCGTGGCCGTCGGTGAGGAAGCGGGTCAGGCCGTCGTGGCTGATCAGCAGCGGCGGGGGGTGACCGGCGTTGGTCCAGCTCAGCTCCCAGTGGCCGTCGTCCCGCTCCTCGATCCGGGCGAGGATCAGGGTGGCCATGCTGACGTCGGTGATGTGCATGATCGCCTCGTCGAGCCGGTCGACGATACGGCTGGGCGGTTCCTTGTGGGCCCAGGCGTAGGCACGGAGCATGTTGCGCAGCTGGGCCATGCCGGCCGCCGCCTCCAGGTCGTGTCCGACGACGTCCCCGACCGCGAGCGCGGTGGCCCCGTCGGACAGGGAGAACGCGTCGTACCAGTCGCCGCCGACCTGGGAGGCGTCGGGGGCGGGCAGATAGCGGGCGGTCATCTCGAGGCCGGGCACCCCCGGCATCTGGGGCAGCAAATGGTTCTGCATGGTCTCGGCGACCTTGCGCTGGCGCTGGAAGAGGCGCGCGTTGTCCAGGGCCAGTCCGGCTCGGCGGGCGATGTCCTCGATCAGGGGCAGATCGGCGGTGGTGAAGTCGACCGGGTCCTTGGCGCGGCCCAGGGTCAGCGCTCCCAGGACCTCGCGGGTGCTGCGGATGGGGGCGATGACGGCTGAGCGGATACCGGTCGCCTCGAACAGGCGGCGCTGCTCGACGGCGATGCCGGAGTCCGGTGCCCGCTGGTAGGTGCGCGGTCCGGCGAGCGCGGAGGCCACCCCGCGCAGCGCCCTGGACAGGGGCATCGGGGACTCCGCGGGAACGGGCGGCATCGGCCCCTCAAGGTCTTCGTGGCGCACCAGGCCCTCGCCCTCCGTGTGGACGACGGCGGTACGCCACACCTCGTCCCGCTCGGTGATGAGGTCGACGACGGCCCAGTCCGCGAGCCGGGGCACCACCAGCTCCGTGAGCCGGCGCAGCGTCTCCTCGACGTCGAGCGTGGAGGTCAGCCGAGTGGTGGTCTCGGCCAGCAGCGCGAGCCGTTGCAGCTCAGGCATGGGTCCGGACGCCGTGCCCGTCTCGGGACGCCGGGCGGTCTCCGGGGTCGGCTGGGCGTGCAGCAGCACCAGCGTGCCGGGTTCCCCGTCGCCGGCGTCGTACGGGGTGATCATCCAGGAGACCGGCAGCAGGGTGCCGTCGCCGCACTCGAAGTGGTCCTCGTCGGCCTGTGCGGTGCGCCGGTCGTGGAAGGCCTGGCGCATCCGGCACTGGCTCCTCGGCAGGGGGTGCCCGTGGGCGTCCCGGTGCAGCAGGTCATGCGCGTCACGACCGAGAAAGCGCTCGGCGGGCCGGACCAGCAGCTGCTGGGCGCGGGCGTTCACGGCGATGACGTGGCCCTCCTCGTCCACCACGTATGCCGCGGTCCCGATGGCTTCCAGCGCACCGGTCAGCGCGGCGGCGGGTGCCACCGGTTCCCCGAGGGGCTCCGTGTCCTCCGGCCCTGCCATGGTGTCCTCTCCTCGCCGATCGGCCGTGCGCGTCGGCCCGCGGCACTCGGCGGTTCCGTTACTGCCGAGTCCCCCGCCTGGGGGGATTCAGCCTCACCCCGTGTGCGCCGGAGACCGGGTTCCCACGGGTCGCCCGGCGAAAGCCGCCCCGGGCACGCCGAGGGCTGGTGCACATCGTCGGGGGCCGGTGGGACGGCGCTGCACAACCGGGCTCCGCGTGATGGCGGTGATAGGCGGAACGCGGCGAGCACCTATGGCACTGCGCACCCGCCGCTCCGCGTGATGGCGGTGATAGGCGGAACGCGGCCGGCCCTATGGCACTGCGCACCCGCCGCTCCGCGTGATGGCGGTGGTACGCGGAGCGTGGCGGGCGCCTCTCGACGCGCCCCCTGGTGCTTCGGTGCGCTGGGGGTGGATGGCCGAATTCCCTCTGCGTGCAGGGGACTTGGCCGTGCGCTGGGTATCGGTGGAGAGAGGGGCGCGGGCGGACGTCAGAGGGAGGGCCGGGGCTGTGGCACGTCTGGCGTGGACGTCCGGCCCGGTCCTGTCCCGTCGGCTGCGGAAGCGGCATCTGGTGCGCCGACTGCGCGCCGAGGGCCGTTACGGGCCCAGGTTCCGTGATGTGCTGCCCGCCTTCGCCGGCCTGGTGGCGGTCGTGTGCGCGGTGGTCGCCGCGCTCACCGTCGGCTATCACGCCGTCGGGCCGGTCGTGCCCGTCGCGGGGGTGGCATTCCTGACCCTGGTCGTCGTGGCCGGGGTCCGGCGCGGGCGGCCGGGTGCCCGCCGTCGCCTCGGCTACTACACCGAGGACGAGCTGTTCGCCCTCGACACCGAGGGGCTCGCGCTGGCGGTGGCGCGGATGCTGCGCCGGGACGGGTGGCGGGTGCGGCTGCTGCCCGCGCCGGACCGGCCGCGCCTGTGTGCCAGGGACGCGGCCGGTCGGCGGATCGACGTGGCCTTCCGGCCGGTGGCCGAACCGCTCCCGGACGAGGATCTGCCGCATCCCCACCCGCACCGCGGGGAGCGGGAATCAGTGCTGCGCCTGGTCGTGCATCGCGGTGTCTTCAGTGCCCGCGACGTCCGGTGGGCGGGGCGGGAGGAGACGATCCGGCTCCTCGACGGTCCCGCTCTCCGCAGCTGGGCGGCGGGCGCCCGCCTCAACGACCTTCTGTCACAAGGTAACTGACAGGGCACCAGGCGCAACCAGGCCCGCCTGGAGGAGTCGCTCAGATCCGTCCGCCGGTCATCCGGGTGATCGGCCCGAGGGTGTGACGTCCGGCGCGGCGGCCAGCCGCGTACGACGTCGCGCTGAGCACCGTGAGGCCCGCTCCGACGCCCGCGGCGATGAGCTTGCGCTGGGCGACCACCGTCCAGGCGGTCTTGGCGACGGCGGCGGCCTGCCCCGAGGCGGCGACGACGCTCTGCCGGCCGACCTCGACGCCCTTGGCCGCGGTGTGCGCGGCACCACTGACAGCCTTGGCCGAACGCTCGGTCACGTCCTTGGTCGCGTTCTTGGCCGCCGACGCGGCGTCGTCCGTCTTGGCGGCGGCCTTGTCCGCGGCCTTGGACGCGGGAGCCGTCGCCTTGGCCGTGGTGCGCCGGGCCTTGGAAGCGGCCGTCCGAGCCGGTGCGGAATCTTGGTTCGTCTGCTCGTTCGATTCACTCATGGACATCGCGTTACCGCTCGTTCCGACGCCAAACACACTCCGCCCTGAGCGATTTCACGACAAGCGTTCGGGCGTACTACGGCCCGACGCGGGGCGATCCCCTCGCCGGGCCGCTCTCACGTCAGCCGATGTGGTAACTGTCGCCGTAGACCTTCCAGTCGAGCGGCGGGTTCAGGTCGAGGTTGCCCTGGCGCAGGAAGACGCGTTGCGCGGTGTCCACCCGGCTGGTGTCGCTGTGGGCCTCCTCCTGCTTCATCGCCCACACGCGTGCGTCGAGGAAGGCGTTGAGGTACGTCGTCTCGTTGCCGCCCTGCGCCGGCGGCTTGGCCGTGCGCAGGGCGCGTCGGCGGATGCTGCTGAAGCTGGTCGCGTCGCCGCCGTCGCCGTGCATGACGATGGCGTCGTAGTAGTCGAACTGGCCGAGCGCGCGCAGCCCGTCCGTCTTGCCCTGGCGGACGGCGGGGTTGAAGTAGACGCGGTCGCGTTCGTCGTTCTGGGCCTGTTGGAACGCCGAGTCCTGGGCCGCCTTGCGCCAGTCGGCGGGGAAGTTCGGGTCCAGGCCGGAGTGGGAGTCGGTGCCGTTGACGCGGCGCAGGGCCGGCAGGTACTTGGCGAGGACGTTGCCGGGCTTGCGGTCGGTGTAGAGCTGGACGAGGTCGAGCATGTCCCCGGTGCCGGAGCAGAAGCCGATGATGCCGGCGGTGTAGCCGCGGCCGTCGCCTATGTCCTCGATGTACTTGTACTGGGCCTTCCAGTCGAGCGAGGAGTTCTCCGCGCTCGACACCAGCTTCATGGCGATCTCCTTCTTCGCGGGGTCGTCGAGACCGGGCGCGGCCGCGGGCGCCGCCGTGGCGAGCGCAGGGCTGAGGATTCCGGCGCAGGCCACCGCGCCCATGAGGGCGAGGACGGCACGGCGGGAGGTGCGGGCGACCGGCTGCACTGTGTCAGGTTCCACGGGGGCTCCAAGTGGAGGTGGGGGGTGGAGAGTTGGCCCGGACTTGGTCCGGACCTGATTGTTAGGAATGTTTCCTACCAGTGCGCGACGCGAGCAGTAACCCACTGCACCGAAAGTTTGGAGAATCGAACGAACTACGGGGTGGGGTGCATCAGTTCGCACCCGCTGGTCCGGGGACGCCCTTGACGAAGACGACGGCGCCACCCACCGCGCGGCATCGACATCCCCGGCCGGCGACGACCGACGGCCGGCCGGGGTTCCCGCTCCGTGGGGTCAGAAGTGGCGGGGCAGGCGGACGACCTGGACGAAGAAGTCGTCGATCTGGCGGACCGCGGCGATGAACTGGTCCAGGTCGACCGGCTTGGTGACGTAGGCGTTGGCGTGGAGGCGGTAGCTGCGCAGGATGTCCTCCTCGGCCGCCGAGGTGGTGAGGACGACGACCGGGATGTGGGACAGCTCCGGGTCGGACTTGATCTTCTCCAGGACCTGACGGCCGTCGTACTTGGGCAGATTCAGATCGAGCAGGATCAGGTCGGGCTGCGGCGCCTCGGTGTGCTCACCGCGCCGGTAGAGGAAATCGAGCGCCTCCTCGCCGTCCCGCACCACATGGAGGGTGTTGCCGATCTTGTTGTCCTCGAACGCCTCACGGGTCATCAGCTCGTCGCCGGGATCGTCCTCGACGAGGAGCACGTCTATCGGCCTGGCGGCAGGGGTGGTCATGTCAGAGCCTTTTCCTCGGTGCCGATCCCGGACGCCTCCGGGGTCTCGACGAAGGACGGGAGGGTGAAGCAGAAGCGCGTGCCGTCCGTGTGAGCGGTGTCGATCCAGATCCTGCCACCGTGCTGTTCCACGATCTTCTTGCACAGGGCCAGCCCGATGCCGGTACCACCGTAGGCGTCCCGGCCGTGCAGTCGCTGGAAGATGATGAAGACCTTCTCCGTGAACTGCTCGGGGATGCCGATGCCGTTGTCCGTGACGGTCATCAGCAGGCTGTCCGGCTCGTCCGGGTCCGTGTCGCAGGTGATGACCACATGCGGAGTGAGCTCGGGCCGGCGGAACTTGAGGGCGTTGCCGATCAGGTTCTGCCACAGCATGGCCAGCAGGGTCGGGTCCCCGACGATCTCGGGCAGGCGCTCGGGCCGGTCCACGCGGGCGCCGGACTCCTCCACCGCGGCGCCCAGGTTGGCCAGCGCCTTGTCCAGCGCCCGGTCGAGCCCGACGGGCACCCGGGCGTCGTTGACGCGTCCGACCCGGGAGAAGGTCAGCAGGTCGTTGATGAGCACCTGCATGCGCCGGGCCCCGTCGACGGCGAAGTCGATGTACTGCCGGCCCCGGTCGTCCAGTGCGTCGCCGTAGCGCTTCTCCAGCAGCTGGCAGAAGGAGGCGATCTTGCGCAGCGGTTCCTGGAGGTCGTGGGAGGCGACGTAGGCGAACTGCTCCAGCTCGGCGTTGGAGCGGCGCAGTTCCACGGCCTGCGCGTCCAGGTCGGCGGCCTGCTGGGTCAGCGCCTGCTGGTGTTCCCGGGAGGCCTCCAGTTCGGCCACGATGTGCCAGCGCATGCCCTCGACGGCGTTGGCCACCGCGATCAGGTCGGCCGGGCCGCCGACGGAGATGACGTGGCCGAAGTCGCCGCCCGACACCCGCCTCGACGCGCTGCTCAGCGCCTCCAGGGGGCGGGTCACCAGGAGCCGGACCAGGACGGCGAATGCCAGGACGGCCAGCAGAAAGGCCGCCACCATGCCGCCGAGGACCCAGTCGCGGACCTTGCGTTCATGGACCAGACGGGCGCGGCCGTCCTCGACCGCCTTCGCCAGGTCGGCGTCCTGGCGGTCCCACAGAGCGCGCAGGCGGTCGAACTCCTTGCCGCCCCGGTCGGCCTTCGCCCGGTCCGGCGGCCGCGGGCTGCCCGGGGTGAGCGAGGCCGCGACGGGTTCGGCGTAGGCACGGCGCCACTCGGCCGCCTGGTTCTCGACCGCCCTGAGGTCGGCCAGCAGTTCCGGGCGGTCGCCGACGAACTCCCGCAACCGGTCGGCCGATTGGGCCTCGTCCCGCTTGCCCTGGGTGTACGGGTCCAGGAACTGCCGGTCGGCGGTGATCGCGTAGCCGCGAATGCCCGTCTCCTGGTTCACCTGCGCCGCCTGGAGCCGGTACGCCTCGGTCTGGGCGGGCTGGATGCGCCGCAGCAGTTGGTCGCTCACCTGCGCCGTCCGGCTCAGCAGGTGGGCGCCGACGAGGCTGCCGACCACCACCAGCAGCGTCATGAGGGCCAGCAGCAGGTAGAACCAGCCCTGCACCGTCAGTCGGCGTCCGATCCGTGCCACACCCGTCACTCGTCCCACCCTGTGCTCCGACACCACGTCCCGCTCACTCAGTTCCAGTTCAGATGGACGACGGCCACGTCGTCCGCCAGTCCGCCGCGCGCCTCGGCCAGGCTCTCGGCCTTCTCGATCAGCCGGTCGACGAACGCCTCCGGCTCCAGGCCCGCACCCTCCCGGGCGAGGGCCAGCAGGCCTTCCTCGCCGAGGCGTTCGGGGCCACGGCTGACATGCCCCTCGAACAGTCCGTCGGTGAAGAGCATCACCGACGTGCCCGCCGGGACCGGCAGTTCCGCGGTCGGCCAGCACGCGCCGCCGGGGACCATGCCGAGGGCCGGTCCGCCCGGCACCTCCACCCACTCGACATCGGCCCCCGTGCGTCTCAGCAGGCCGTGGTGACCGGCCCGTACGACCTGCGCCCGCTGCTCCCCCGGTACCGCGGCCAGGCTCACGAGGGTGGCGAAGACCTCGTCGCGGGCGCGCTCGGCCATCAGCAGTTCCTCTAGGCGCGCCATCTGCTCCGCCCCGGTGATGCCGCTCAGGACGAGGGTGCGCCAGGCGATCCGCAGGGCGACCCCGAGGGCCGCCTCGTCCGGTCCGTGCCCGGAGACGTCCCCGATGAGCGCGTGGAGGGTGCCGTCGGCGTCCTGGACGATGTCGTAGAAGTCGCCCCCGAGGAGGGCCTGCGCGCGGCCGGGCCGGTAACGGGCGACCACGCGGACGCCCTCGGCGCGCAGCAGGGGGCGGGGCAGGAGTCCGCGTTCGAGGCGGGCGTTCTCCTGTGCCTGGAGCGCGCCGGCCTGGAGGGCGACGGCCGCCTGCTCGGTCTGCTTGCGCTGGATCGCGTAGCGCACCGCACGTCCGAACAGCTCGGGCTCCACGCGGCCCTTGACCAGGTAGTCCTGCGCGCCGGCCGCGACAGCGGCGAGGCCGGTCTGCTCCTCGGCGAGCCCGGTGAGGACCACGATCGCCACCTGCTCGGCCAGCCCCTGCACCAGGGAGACCGCCTCGAGGCCCTGCGCGTCCGGGAGGTGCAGGTCGAGCAGGACGCAGTCGGGCGTCTCGGTGGCGAGCACCTCGGCGGCCTCTGTCATCGACCGCACCCATCGCAGGTCCATCTTCATGCTGCCGTCGACGACGAGTTCCTCGACGAGCACCGCGTCGCCGGGATCGTCCTCCACCAGCAGCACCGAAGGCTCCCAGAGCTCCCACGCCGTCTCGGCAGCGGCTGCCGTCGTCGGCACCAACTCGGCAGCCTCAGTCTCCGGGATCACTGCGGTCCCGACCTCCCCAGCCCATAGATGTCGTCCGTCCTCGCACGTCGCCGGAGCGACGCCGTAGCACGGTCAGAACAACCATCCGATTCACCGCTCACGCGGGTCCGGCCGCGTGGCCCCCGCGGGGTACCCCTCCCCACGGTCCCGATCCCGTGGCCGATCTCACCTCATGGGCACGTCCTCACCAGGGTGAGACCAGAGGCGGCGGAGCGCCATGGGGCCTTTGCCCGCCCTCAGCGACGTCGTCATCGTCCGCCCATCTCGAGACTGTGGTTGTCCTGGCCGCGTTTACCCCCGATCCGCTCGACCATGCCCGGCGATCACCCGGACCCTGCCGTCTCCGCCTTCGGGTGTGCTCTCCTGGTTCCGATCCACGTCGTGGGGAACCGGGTAGAACGTCAGAAAGGAGTTCCCGTGACCACCTACGTGATCACCGTCCCCGGCACGTTCCTCAACGAGGTCGCCGACAGCGTCTGCTCCGACGTCGGGCGGCGGCTGCGGCCCCAGGACCCCAGGAACACCGATCTCGGGGAGAGCGAGGAGCTGAGTCTGCTGAGCGTGGAGGACGACGGCGTGTTCGCCGCCCGGGTCGAGGTCGAGGCCGCCGACCGGTCCGAGGCCGAGGCCGAGGCGGTACGGCTGGTCTCCCGGGCCCTGCGGGACAGCGGCCTGTCCGAAGAAGACGCGGCGCTCGGACAGGCGGTCGTGACGGGTATCGACAGCGAGTTCTGAGGCGAGCGTGACCAGCATCGACAGGTGAGGCGGGCGCATAACCGGCGGTCGGGTGCGGCCGGTACGGGGGACGGTGCGCGGGATGGTGCGCGGCCGGTACGGGGGATGGCGCCGCGGGGTTCCTCGGGCGAGGATGTTCTCTTCGCGCAGTGCAGTCCGCGCCCGCGGTCCACGGCTCATCCGGTGCTCCGCGGCTGGGACGGACGACGTCGGCCGCCGGTTCTGAAGGAGCCCCGGGATGGGTTCACACGCAGCGCCGCACCACCGCAACAGGCGCCTCCTGGTGCTGGCCTCGGGCCTGATGCTCGTGGTCGGCGGGCTCCTGGGCCTCCCCCGTGCCGACGGCGCTCCCGCCGAGGGCGACGCCTGCCACACCGCGAGCACAGGGCTGCCCCGCGGGGACTGCGGGCCGTTCTGGCAGGTCCTCGCAGAGGACTTCAACGGCGACCGGGTGCCGCTGGGTTCCTTCAGCGACTGCGAGCACGACGTGGACACGTCCGCGGCCTACTGCGGTGGGCTCAAGGGGAAGTACCGGGACAACTGGTGGGCGTATCCGACGGGTTGGCCCGATACGGCCCGCAGCAGGGGCCGGCAGGTGGTGGGGGTCTACCACCCGGAGGACACCGTGAGCGTCGGTCCCGCGGCGAACGGCGACGGACGGATGTCGGTGCGGATGTGGCGCCCTGCCGACGGCGGTCCCGTCCATGCGGCGGCCCTGGTGCCGCGGGCGGTCATGCAGATGAAGTACGGCAAGTACAGCGCGCGCATCAAGGTCACCGAGCCGGCTCCGGGGTACAAGTCCGCCTGGCTGCACTACGGCGGGGGCTGCGAGATGGACCACCCCGAGGGCGAATGGGACGGTGAGCTCAGCTCCTTCCACCATCCGTGCGGTGGCGGTGAGCAGGGCTACTTCCCCGGCAGCGACGACTGGACGCACTGGCACACCGTGTCCACCGAGTGGACGCCGGGGCATGTCCGCTTCTTCGTCGACGGCCGCCTGACGGGCCATGACACCCGCGGGGTACCGGACCGGCCCCTGTCCTGGGTCCTCCAGAACGAGAGCGCGCTGGAGGGTCCGGTCGCGGCGCCGGGGAGCAGTGCGCGGCTGGAGATCACGTGGGTGGCGGCGTACGCGTACGGCTGGAAGTGACGGCCGGGCCGGCCCGGCGGAACCGACGAGGGGACGGCGGCGTGTCGTCCGTGGTGGGCCCGCTCCCTACGGCACCTCCGGCAGCAGCGCCCGTGCCGCCTCGCGGTGTTCGGCCGCCGCCGTCGGGTCCGTCGTGTCGAGGAGGGTCGCCAGGCCCTCGTGGGCGAGGGCCTCTGCGTGACGGTTGCCGAGTCCCGGGGCGAGGGCGAGGGCTTCGCGGTGCAGGCGCAGGGCCCGGTCGGGGAGGCCCGCCAGACGGCAGGTCTCGGCATAGGGGTGCAGGAAGTGGATCTTCCAGTGATCCTCGAAGAGTTCGTCCAGCAGGGCGAACGCCTGTTCGTGAGCGGCCAGGGCCTCCTCGTGGCGGCCCATCCGGCGCAGCGCCACGCCGAGACAGTTCAGGCACCAGGCCTCGTTGTGCCGGTGCCCGTCCTCGCGGGCCAGCGCGAGCGCCCGGTGCAGGTGCTCGCCGGCCGCGTCGGGGTCCTCGTGGGCGACGGCCACACCGAGGGTGATCAGGGCCGTCAGCGTGGGCGGCCACGCGCTGTCGGCGTGCGGGACCTCCAGCGCCGTGCGGGCGAGCTGCGCGGCCTCCTCGCGGTGTCCCAGCTGGAGCAGTGCCCAGGCCTCGTACGCGGTCGCGTGGGCCGTGCCCATGGGGCAGTCGGCGTCCGCGTACAGCTTTCCCGCCAGCCGGAACAGGTCGAGCGGTTCCTCGACGTACCCCTCGTCCCATCTCAAGTAGCCGCGCCGCATGGCGAGTTCGGCCTCGACACGCAGGTCACCCGACCGCGACAGCAGTGATGCCGCAGACTCGTACGCGGCCGCCGCTTCCGCCGTCCGGCCCGCGTTGTAGCGGGCGAAGCCCAAGTCGCTGTGCACCTCGGCGAGTCGGAGCGGGTCTCCCAGACGCTGGGCAGCCGCCAGGGAGTGCTCGAAGAGGCCGTTGAGCATGGTGGTGCCGCAGCGGCGGGCGAAGTACGACCGCATGAAGCGCGGCAGCTCGCACAGGTGCCGGTCGGCGCCGGCCCTCTCCGCCGCCTCGAACGCGGCCAGGAGGTTCAGGTACTCGGTGCCGAACCAGATGAGCGCGGCGAGCTTGTGGTCGAATCGCGGCAGCTCGGCCGGCGGGCCGTCCACGGAGGGCCGCCGGCGCAGGCCCGGGAACGGCATCGCGGCGTCCGCGGCGGCGGCCGCGTGCACATAGTGGTCGAGGACCCGGATGAGCGCCCGGTCCCGGTCCGTCTCGGAGTCCTGCTCGACGGTGGAACGCAGGGCGTGCTGGTGCACCAGGTCGTGGAGCCGGTAGCGGCCCGCCGCCGGCTGCTGTACGAGGTGCGCGTCCAGGAGGTCCTCCAGCATCGCGCGGGCGTCGCGCAGCGGCACGTCGGCCAGGGCCGCCGCCACGTACTCGTCGAAGGACGACCCCGGCAGCAGACCCAGCAGCCGGAACAGCCGGGCCTTCGGACGGTCCAACTGCCGTACGGACATGGCGAAGGCGGTGTCGAACTCGCCGGCTCCCTCCGCCATCCGCTCGACGAGGATGCCCACCGTCCAGCCCGGCCGGTGCCGCAGCCGGGCCGCGGTCAGCCGCAGGGCCAGCGGCAGCCGGCCGCACAGCCGCAGCACCTCTGCGGTGTTCTCGGGGTCACGGGCGAGGCGGCCCTCGGGGTCGTCGGCCTCGCCGCTGGCGCGGGCCAGCAGTTCGGCGCTCTCCTGCTCGGTGAGGACGTCCAGGGAGACCGGCGGGACCTCGTCGAGGCCCAGCAGCCGGTTGCGGCTGGTGATCAGGGCGACGGAGGAACCGGCGCCGGGCAGCAGCGGACGGACCTGGTCGGCGTCGGCCGCGTTGTCGAGGACCACGACCGCCCGCCGGTGCGCGAGCTCGGAGCGCCAGCAGGCGGCGAGTTCCTCGACGCCGCCCTCCTGCGGGACCTTCTCGGAGGGCACGTCCAGTGCGGCGAGCAGGGTCCGCAACGCGCGGTCGGGGTCGAGCGGCTCGCGGCCCGCGGTGAAGCCGTGCAGATCGAGGTAGAGCTGGGCGTCCGGGTAGTCGGCGGCGAGCCGGTGCGCGGCGTGCACCGCCAGGCAGGTCTTGCCGACGCCCGCCATGCCGTCGACGGCGATGACCCGGCTGTCGGCGACCCCCTCGAGCACGGCTCGCAGCTGGGCCGCGCGCCCCGTGAAGTCGGGCACGTCGCGCGGCAGGTCGTTGCGGGGCGGCCGCGGCGCCCCGGCGGGCGGCGACGGAGGCGGGACCTGGCGGCTGGTCCTCGGCGGTGCCGGCAGGGGGCTGGAGGCCCGCTCCCACAGGGGGCGCAGCGGGCGCGGGTCGCGCTGGACCAGGCGGCACAGGGCGATCACCGCGGGCCAGGGCGGGACCGTCCGGCCGCTGAGGTAGCGGGACAGGGACGAGGAGCTGAGCCCGGCGTCCCGCGCGAGGGCCCGCACGCCCCGTTTCGACAGCTCCTGGAGCAGGCGCAGTCGTGCCGCCAGCTCCTCCTGCGGATCGCCGCCGGGTGTTCCGCCGTACTCCACCACTGTCCCCCGCCCCCTGTGTCCTGCCCCGGTGTCCCGCCCCGGCCCACGAAGTCCTGCCCGGATCGTGCCTGTTCACGGCCGTTACGGCTGTCCCACGGTGTCCCACGGCCGTCGTCCTGACAACCCCTCTCGGCTGAGATGGAACCACGCCCCGCAGGGACGGGGCACCCGATCCGCAGAGGAGAGCATCAGATGCAGTCCCGTATGCAGAACCCCGCCGTCGTCCTGTCCGACGCGATGCAGCCCATCCAGCAGCTCATGAAGACCGTCCACACGGGCGGGGTGGACGGGCAGACGCTGGAGCTGGTGCACCTGCGGGTCAGTCAGATCAACGGGTGCAGCGCCTGTGTCGACGGCGGCGCCAGGACCGCCCGCAAGGCCGGGGTGAGCGACGAGCGGCTGGCCACGGTCGCCGCGTGGCGCGAGGCCCCGTACTTCAGCGAGGAGGAGCGGGCGGCGCTCGCGCTCGCCGAGGCGGCGACCCGTCTTGCCGACCGTCCCGACGCGGTGAGCGACGAGATCTGGGACGCCGCGGCCACCTATTTCGACGAGAAGCAGCTGGCCGCGATCGTCCTGATGGTGGGCGTGACCAACCTGTTCAACCGGCTCAACGCCACGACCCGGCAGATCGCCGGCGCGTGGGGATGACCTGCGCGGCGGCCGACCGGGCGTGAAGATGTCCCTGAGCGTTGCGCCGCCCCCGTGCCACACCCTGCCCCACTGATATCCGTGACATCCGTGCACCAGGAGGAAACATCATGACCGGCACCCGGAAGACGACGAAGAGGACCGAGACGTTCACCGCCGAGGAGCGCGCCGCGATGAAGGAGCGCGCCCAGGAGGTCAAGGCGTCGGCGCGCCGCGGCGCGCGGGCCGACAAGGCGGCGGAGGACGAGGCCGCCGTGGTCGCGAAGATCGCCGAGATGCAGGACTCGGACCGGGTCATGGCCGAGCGGATCCATGCCGTGGTGAAGGCGAGCGCGCCGGACCTGGCTCCGAAGCTCTGGTACGGGATGCCCGCGTACGCCAAGGACGGCAAGGTCGTCTGTTTCTTCCAGAGCGCGCAGAAGTTCAACGCCCGGTACGCGACCTTCGGGTTCAACGACAAGGCGGAGCTCGACGAGGGCACCATGTGGCCGACGGCCTTCGCGCTCACGAAGCTCACGGCCGCGGACGAGGCGCGGATCGCCGAGCTGGTGAAGAGGGCGGCGGGCTGAGCCGAGGGAACGGAAGAGGGGTCGAGAAGGTGCGCAGGCCGACGAACAGCCGAGGTCCCGTGGGGCTGTTCGTCGGCCTGTGCACCTTGGACGTGGTGCAGCTCGTCGACCATGTGCCGGGCTCCAACGAGAAACTGACGGCCCGTGAGCAGGTGGTGGCCGCAGGCGGGCCGGCGGCGAACGCGGCGGTCGCCTTCGGCCATCTGGGCGGTACGGCGAGGCTGCTCACCGGGATCGGCGCCCATCCGCTGGGAGTCGCGGTGGCGGCGGATCTGGGTCGCCTCGGGGTGGACGTGGTGGACCTGGCGGACGGTTGGGTCGAGCCGCCGGCCGTGTCGTCCATTCTCGTCACGGCGTCGAGCGGGGACCGTGCCGTCGCCTCGACCAACGCGGTGGGGCGGAGCCTGACACCGCCCGCCGGTCTCGACGCGTTGGTGGCCGACTGTGACATCGTCGAATTCGACGGCCACCACGCCGAGTTGGCGGTGGCCGCGGCCCGTGCGGGGCGGGCCTCCGGTCGGCGCACGGTGCTCGACGGGGGCAGTTGGAAACCCGGGACGGAGGAGCTGCTGGCGTCGATCGACGTGGCCGTGTGCTCTGCGGACTTCCGGCCACCCGGTACGGAGAGCCCCGAGGACGTCCTGCGTTTCCTGCGGGAACGCGGGGTCGCCTGGTCGGCGGTCAGTCGTGGTGAGCGGCCGATCCTGTGGGCGGGCGGCGACGCCGGCGGCACCGTTGAGGTGCCTACCGTGCGGGTTGCGGACACGCTGGGCGCGGGGGACGTCCTCCATGGGGCACTGACCCATCACCTCGCGAGTCAGGGCGAGTTGACCGTGGACGGATTCACCGAGGCCTTGCGCCAAGCGGCGGTGGTGGCTTCCCGGGCGTGCGCTTCCTTCGGCACCCGTGCCTGGATGCGGGAGCGTTGACGTACGGCGGATCCCGTACCCATGTCGCCGGGCTGCCCCACGTCTGGGGCAGCCATTCAGAACCCGCGACCGCTCCCTACCTGCGACCGCGCACGTTCCAGCCGCTGCCGATGCCGGCCAGGTGGAGGGCGAGCACCATGAGGCCGAGCAACATGATGTTCGTCGAGGTGAAGGTGTCGTTCGTCGAGATGTCCGCGGCGTTGATCAGAAAGGAGATGAAGAACAGGACCGCGGAGATGATGGCGAGCATGTTGCTCATCCCTTCAGATTGACTGAGTCATGACGTTTGACTTGGTCATGACCTTCCGTACAGCCCGGTTGCCCCCAACTCTCCTTGACATGCCGGGAAATGAGTTGTTCGGCCAGTCGGACATCGTTCGAAAACTCTTGACGCTCCCGTGGGACGCGATTGACACTCTCGCAACACGACGTCACACCGCCGAAACGGCAGGGTGCTCACGGCCGAGGCCCCGCCATGCCTCTCGGTGGGGGCCCGCCATGTCTCAGCAGGGAACCCCACATGACGCACTTCGCACGTCCGCGCCTGCGCGCGAGACGCCGGGCGGGCCGCCTGGGCGGTCTGACCGCCGCGGCACTGCTCCTGGGCCTCACCGCACCCGTGCTCCCCGCCCATGCGGCGGACACCGCGGGCGTCTCCGACGGGCCCGCCCTCTGGTACAAGCTCGACGCCGCCTCCGGCAGCACCGTCCCGGACGCCTCCGGCCACGGCCGCAACGGCACCCTGAACGGCACCGCCGACTGGTCGAACCCGGGGCAGGGGCTGGCCTTCAACGGCTCCGACACCTACATCAAGGTGCCCGACGACGTCATGAAGGGCATGACCTCGATCAGCGTCTCCATGGACGTGCAGATCGACCCGGCACAGAGCACGCCGTACTTCCTCTACGGCTTCGGCAACTCCAGCGGCGGCACCGGCAACGGGTACCTGTTCGCCACCGGCAACTCCCTGCGCACCGCGATCGCGAGCGGCAACTGGTCGACCGAGCAGAACACGAGGCCCGACGACGCGCACAACCTGGCCCGCGGGGTGTGGAAGCAGCTCACCTACACCCAGACCGGCAGCACCGGCATCCTCTACGAGGACGGCGTCGAGGTCGGCCGCAACACGGCCGTCACCATCACGCCCGGCTCCATCGGCGCCGGCTCCACCACCGCCAACTACATAGGCAAGTCCGTCTACTCGGGCGACAAGCTCTTCAAGGGCCGCATCCGTGACTTCCGTGTCTACGACCGCGCCCTCAGCCCCGCCGAGGTCGACGAACTGACCCTGCCGATCGCGGCGGAGGGTGTCGCCGCCGACAAGGCCGCGCTGAGCCTCGGCGACACCAGCGCGGTCACGGCCGACCTGGTCCTCCCCAAGTCCGGCACGGCGGGCGGGTCGACGATCACCTGGGCCAGCGACCACCCCGACGTGGTGTCCGCCTCCGGGAAGGTGACCCGCCCCGCCGCCGGCGAGCCGGACGGCCACGCCACCCTCACGGCGACCCTGAAGAAGGGTTCCGCCACCGACACCAAGAGCTTCGAGGTCACGGTCCTGCCGGCCTTCGACGACCGGACGGCCACCGAGAAGGCGGCCGCGAACCTCGTCGTGCACACCGTCGACGACGTGCGCGGCAACCTCACCCTGCCGACGACCGGTGACTACGGCACGGCCGTCTCCTGGTCCTCCGCCGACAAGGAGGTGGTCGCGGACGACGGCGTGGTCCACCGCCCCGCGCACGGCGCCGGCGCCACGGCCGTCGAACTGACCGCCACCGTCACCAAGGGCGCGGCCACGGCGACCCGCACCTTCACCGCGAAGGTCGCCGAACTCCCGGCGAAGCAGGCCCTCAAGGGCTACATGTTCAGCTACTTCACCGGCGAGGGCACCTCGGACGGCGAACAGCTCTACGCCGCGCTCAGCAAGGGCGACGACCCGCTCAAGTGGCGGGAGCTGAACGACGGGAAGCCGGTCCTGACCTCCACGCTCGGCGAGAAGGGCCTGCGCGACCCGTTCATCATCCGCTCCCCCGAGGGCGACAAGTTCTACCAGATCGCCACCGACCTCAGGATCTACGGCAACGGCGACTGGGACGCGGCCCAGCGCACCGGCAGCAAGTCCATCATGGTCTGGGAGTCCACCGACCTGGTCCACTGGACGAACCAGCGGCTGGTCAGGATCTCCCCCGACAGCGCGGGCAACACCTGGGCGCCGGAGGCGTTCTACGACGCGCAGCGCGGCGAGTACGTGGTCTTCTGGGCGTCCAAGCTGTACGACAACGCAGGGCACTCGGGCGACACGTACAACCGCATGATGTACGCGACCACCCGTGACTTCTACACCTTCAGCGAGCCCAGGGTCTGGGTCGACCGCGGCTACTCGGTCATCGACTCCACGATGATCCAGCACGACGGCACCTACTACCGGCTGTCGAAGGACGAGCGGAACAACTCCTCCTCCACGCCCAACAGCAAGTTCATCTTCGAGGAGAAGAGCGACTCGATCCTCGGTTCGTGGACCCCGGTCGCCGAGGGCATCGGCAAGGGGACGATGAGCGCCGCCGAGGGCCCGCTGGTCTTCAAGTCGAACACCGAGGACAAGTGGTACGCCTTCCTCGACGAGTTCGGCGGTCGCGGCTACCTCCCGTTCGAGACGACGGACCTCGACTCCGGCGTCTGGACCCCGTCGACCGGGTACGACCTGCCCGCCAGACCCCGGCACGGCACCGTCCTGCCGGTCACCCAGGCCGAGTACGACCGGCTGCTGCGCGCCTACCAGCCCGACCGGCTCGTGGAGGGCGTCGAGGGCATCACGGTGACAACGCGCACCGGCGAGGCGCCGGTCCTGCCCGCCACCGTGATCGCCACGTACGCAGACGGAGTCAAGCGCCCCGTCGCGGTCGCCTGGGAGGACGTGCCGGCGTCGAAGTACGCCCAGCCCGGCACCTTCACGGTCACCGGAAGTCTCCCGGACGGCGCCGCGATCCCGGTCCGGGCCGAGGTCACCGTCTCCGCCGAGGGTCCCGACGTCCCGGCCGACCTGCTGCTGCACTACGGCTTCGACGAGACGTCCGGCAACATCGCGGTCGACTCCAGCGGTCACGGCTACCACGGCACCTACGTCGGCACGCCCGGCTTCGGCACCGGCGTCGAGGACGGCTCGTTCAAGATGTCCGGCGACTCCGGCTCGCCGTACGTGAGGATCCCGAACGGCGTGCTGAAGAACGCCGGCAGCGTGACCGTGTCGACGTACGCCAAGTGGAAGGGCGGCAGCAGCTTCCAGTGGCTGTTCGGGCTCGGCCCCGACAGCGACAGGTACCTGTTCGCCACCCCCTCCAACGGCGGCAACAGCCTCTACTCGGCCATCACGAAGGCGAGTTGGTCGGCGGAGTCGAAGCTGACGGCGGGCTCGCAGCTCACCCCGGGCCAGTGGAAGCACGTCACCGTGACCCTCGAGGGAGCGACCGGCCGGATGGTCCTCTACGTCGACGGTGTCGAGGCGGCCCGTACGACGACCACCATCAAGCCGTCCGAGCTCTACGACGCGAACAAGGACTACAGCGGCTACATCGGCAAGTCCCTGTACGCGGCCGACCCGTCCTTCGGCGGCGAGGTCGACGACTTCCGCATCTACGACCGCGCCCTGACCGCAGCCGAGGTCATGGAGCTCAGCGGCAACACCGCGGGCATCGCGAAGGCGACGCACCCGGCGCTGAAGGTCGATGCCATCGTGGACGACGCCGACGGCAAGGTCACGCTGCCCATGAAGGAGGGCACCGATCTCACCGCGCTGGCACCGGAGTTCACCCTCGCGCACGGAGCGGCGATCAGCCCGGCCTCCGGCAGCGTGCAGGACTTCAGCAAGCCGGTGACCTATGAGGTGACGGGGTCCGACGGCAAGAAGCGCACCTGGACGGTGTCGGCGCTCGTCATGAAGAGCCCGGTGCTGCCGGGCCTCAACGCCGACCCGAACATCGTGCGGTTCGGCGACACCTTCTACCTCTACCCGACCACCGACGGCTTCGATGGCTGGAGCGGTACGCAGTTCAAGGCGTACTCCTCCACCGACCTGGTCCACTGGAAGGACCACGGGGTCATCCTCGACCTCGGTCCCGACGTGTCCTGGGCGGACAGCAGGGCCTGGGCGCCGACGATCGCCGAGAAGGACGGCAAGTACTACTTCTACTTCTGCGCCGACGCCAACATCGGTGTCGCGGTGTCCGACTCGCCGACGGGTCCGTTCAAGGACGCGCTGGGTCAACCCCTGCTGAAGGCGGGCCAGTTCAGCGGCCAGATGATCGACCCTGCCGTGTTCACGGACGACGACGGGCAGTCGTACCTCTACTGGGGCAACGGGCACGCCTACGTGGCCCCGCTGAACGCCGACATGACCTCCGTCGACCTCACGAAGATGAAGGACATTACGCCCAGCGGCTACAACGAGGGCACGTTCGTCATCAAGCGCGGTGGCACCTACTACTTCATGTGGTCGGAGAACGACACCCGCGACGAGAACTACCGCGTCGCCTACGCCACCGGCCCCTCCCCCACCGGCCCCTGGACCAAGCGGGGCGTGATCCTGGAGAAGGACCTCTCCCTCGGCATCAAGGGCACCGGCCACCACTCGGTGGTCCATGTGCCGAACACCGACGACTGGTACATCGCCTACCACCGGTTCGCGATCCCCGGCGGTGACGGCACGCATCGCGAAACGACCGTCGACAAGCTGGAGTTCGACGCCGACGGCCTGATCAAGAAGGTCGTGCCCACGCTGACGAGCATCGACCCGGTGAGCATCGTGCACGCCGGCGCGGACGGCAGCGGCACCGAGGGCGGGGCGATCGCGCTGCACGGCACGATCTCCGGCGCGGGCAGCCCGAAGTGGACGGTCGAGAAGGGTGCTCCCTGCACCTTCGCCGACCCGAACGCGGCCGCCACGACGGTGACGTGTTCCGACAACGGCACCTTCAGGGTCACGCTGACCGGCGGCCGCAGCAGCGACACGGCGACGGTGAAGGTGGCCAACGCGGCACCGGTGGTCACCTCCGCCACGGGTCCGCAGTCCCCCGTGCAGCTCGGCAGGCCCACGGTCGTCATGGCCGCGTTCACCGACGCGGGTGCCGGTGACACGCACAGCTGCGTGGTCGACTGGAAGGACGGCAGCGCGCCGCGCTCCGGCACGGTCACCGCCTCGGGCTGCCGGGCCGAGTACACGTACGCCAAGGCCGGGGTCCGCCGTCCGGTGGTCACCGTGACCGACGACGACGGCGCCTCGGACAGCCGGACGCTTGCGGAGCTGGTCGTCTACGACCGTGCCGCCGGTCCGGTGCTCGGTGCCGGTGTCATCGGCTCCCCGGCCGGCGCCTACCCGGCCAGGCCGGCGCTGACGGGCCACGCCGCCTTCTCCTTCGCGGCGGCCTACCTGCCGGGACTCACGGCGCCGGTGGGCGAGGTCTCCTTCGACTTCGGCCCGGCCAAGCTGACGTTCCGCTCGACGGGGTCCGACTGGCTGGTGGTATCCGGCTCCCAGGCCGTCTACCAGGGGTCCGGCCGGGTCAACGGCAAGGACGGGTACGCCTTCCGGGTCACCGCCACCGATGCCCCGGACACCTTCCGCCTCCGCATCTGGAAGAAGGACGGCGGTGAGGTCGTCTACGACAACCTGACCGGTGCGAAGATCACCGGCCTCATCGCCGTCGGCAGCGGCCGGCGGTAGTCCCCCTCCACGGAGCCCCGTCGACAGCGTGTCCTGTCGACGGGGCTCTGCTTTTGCACGGGCTGACCTCTTAACGTCTGCGCAACCTCTTTCGCCCAGCACAGCGTCGTGGCATGCTCACCGCCCAACGCACTCATGAACATCGTTCACATCCATGAACACGCATGGGAAGGGCGATCCACATGAACGAGTTCAATGTCATGGGCATGACTAGACGGGCGGCGCTGGGAAGCGCCGTCGCCGTGGCCCTCACCACCGGGACCGCGTCCGCGGCCCAAGCGACGCCACTGTGGCGGGAGTACAGCCGCACCCCCTTCACCCACCCGCAGATCCCGTACGTCGGGCGAACCGGCTGCCACGCCGGGGCGGAACGCTTCCCCCGTCGGCGAGTCGTCGCCGACATCCGCGACTTCGGCGCCGTGGCGGACGGTTCCACCGACTCCGCTCCCGCGATCAACCGTGCCATCGCCGCCGCCGGGAGGGCCGGTGGCGGCACGGTCACCATCCCGCCGGGCACCTTCCGGATCGACGACGTCATCCGCGTGGACCGCTCGCACGTGACCCTGAAGGGCGCCGGCAGCAGCCGTACGACGCTGTACGCGACGAAGAACCTCACGGAGCTCATCGGCGCCTACGGCTCGCGCTACGGCGGGGACAAGTCGTCCTGGTCCTGGGCCGGAGGCCTGATCTGGCTGGCACCCAGGGCCCGTTGGGAGTCCCTCGTCGCGGCGATCCGGGCCAGGGCGTGGCCCTTCGAGGGCTGGACGGGCAACCGGCGCGACGAGTGGCGGACGCTCACGAGCATCGCTCCGGCCCGCCAGGGCGCCTGGAGGGTGCGGGTCGCCGACGCCTCCGCGCTGCGTCCGGGCGCCCTGGTCCTCCTGCGGCTCGCGGACGACGGTGACCACACCCTCCTGGAGCACATGTGCGGCGGCGGGCCGGGACCCGAAGCCTACTTCTGGGACGACAAGACGAAGCTGACGTCGTACGTCCCCTACGAGTGGCCCGTCCGCATCGCCCGCGTGCGCGGACGCGAGGTCACCCTCGAACGCCCTCTGCCGCTCGACCTTCGCCCGGAATGGCAGCCGCAACTGACGACGCACGTGCCCGAGTTGACCGGGTCGGGAGTCGAGGGCCTGACCCTGGAGGCGGTCGAGACCCCGCAGCAGCCGCATCTGCTGGACAAGGGGCACAACGGTGTCGCGCTCCAGTGCGCGTACGACTGCTGGGTCGACGACGTGACGGTCCGCCATGTCGACAACGGCTTCGGCCTGGTGGCCGCCTCCGCGTGCACTCTGCGCCGCACGCGGGTGGCGGGCCGGGGCTCCCATCACCCCTACTTCTGCCGTGAGGGTTCGCACGACAATCTCGTCGAGGACTTCACGATCGAGGAGCGCACCAGCCCGGCGCCCGCGGGCACCCAGCTGCACGGCATCAACGTCGAGGGGCTGTCGTCGTACAACGTCTGGTCGCGCGGGGACATGCGGATGGGCACCTTCGACAGCCATCGCGGTCTGCCCTTCGCCAATGTGCGCACCGACATCACCCTGAACAACGACGGCCGCCACGGCGGCGACGCCAGCGCGGGGCCCCTGTTCGGCGCCCGGTTCACCCACTGGAACGTCCGGGTCACCAACGGACGGGCGGGGCTGGTGAAGATCGACGGCCTGGCGCCGTACTCGGCGACCGTCGGCATCGACGAGGTCAGGGAGTTCGACCAGATCGACGTGCCCGACTTCGCAGGCGATCTGCACACGCGCCTGGAGCTGTACGGCAGTCCGGGGGCGGTGCGGCCGCGAAATCTGTACCAGGCCCAGCGCGGGCTCAAGGGGGTGGTCCGGTGAACGCGCGCTCCCGGTGGTTCGTGCTCCTGACGGCCCTTGCCGCGTTCACCTCGGGCCTCACGGCTCCTGTCGCGGCGCGGACCTCGGTTGCGGTCCCTGTCCCGGACACCACGGTCCTTGACGGCGCCCGTCTCCAGCACACCATGGAGCACCTGGGGGATCCTCAACTGCGTGCGGCGGTCCGGGCCTTGACGACCCGCGCGGACGCGTGGCTGGGCCAGGGCCCCTGGACGGTCGTCGACAAGCCCCGGCCCGCCCCCGGCGGCGATGTCCACGACTACCTCAGCCAGGCCCCGTACTGGTGGCCGTCGCAGTCCCCGACCTCCGACAACCCGTGGGGCTGCCCCTATGTGCAGCGCGACGGCGAGCGCAATCCCGAGGTCGACTCCGGGACCGACCGTCAGGACCTCGAGAAGACCTTCGACTCCGCCTACGACCTGTCCCTCGCCTGGTACTACACCGGCAGGAAGCAGTACGCCGAGAAGGCGGGGCAGGTGGTGCGCACCTGGTTCCTCGATCCGGCCACGCGGATGAACCCCCACCTGGAGCACGCCCAGTTCATCCCCTGCAAGTACGACGGCCGCGCCATCGGCATCATCGACTTCTCCCAGTCCTACACCAGCGTGATCGACGCGATCGCCCTCCTGAACACCGGTGCGCCGGGGTGGAGCCGGAAGGACCGCACCGGCATGGCGCGGTGGAACACCGCCTTCCTCGACTGGCTCAAGGACAGCGACTTCGGCAGGCAGGAGGGCGCCGCCGCCAACAACCACGGCACCTTCTACGACCTGCTGCTCGCCGGCCTCGCCTACGCGACCGGCGACAGGGCCCTGGCCCGCCGGACGGTCCTGGACGCCCGCAGCAGACGCATCGCACCGCAGATCGCGGCGGACGGCAGCCAGCCCCAGGAGCTGACCCGTACCCGGAGCTGGCACTACTCGACCTTCGACCTGGTCGCCTACACCCGGCTCGCGGCCATCGGCCGACACGTCGGCGTCGACCTGTGGGCCTATCAGGGCCCGGAAGGGCAGAGCCTGTCCAGGGCGGTGGACTATCTGCTGCCCGCCGCGACCGGAGCCGCCCCCTGGCCGCATCCGGAGCTGGAGTTCCTCCGCTACGCGGTCACCGACGTGGTGCACGCGGCCGCCGACGCGGGTGACGCACGGGCCCGCAGGGCTGTTCCACGGCTGGAGGCACCGCCCGGCGGTGACCTGTGGGCGCTGCGCCCGGCGGCGGAACAACTGGACTCCATCACGGGGTGAGGAGTGCCGGACGAGGAGCACCGGGTGAGCGATGCCGGTGACGAGTGCGTCAGGACGTCGACAGGTCGATAGCCTGGTCGACGTCCTGCGGCCGCAGCACCCGCAGGATGCCTTCGAGCAGGTAGTAGTCGGCGTACGGCAGCGAGATCTCGATCCCGTCCTCGTTCGGCCGGTTGCGGGTGCAGCGGGCGACGACCGCCTCCGCGCGGGCCGAGTTCCGCGTCAGACATGTCTCCGCCAGCGCGGTGAGCAGCCGCAGCGCCACGTCCCGGTAGGAGCCGCGCCCGCAGGCCGCGGACAGATCGAGCAGCCCGCAGGCCAGGATCGCGCCGGCCGAGGCGTCCTTGATGTCGTACGGCTGCTGCGGCGCCCGGTAGTCCCACACCGGGACGTGGTCCGCGCCGAGCGCCCCGATCGCGAAGTCGGCGAGTCTGCGGGCGGTGGTCAGGAACTCGCGGTTCCCGGTGCGCCGGTACATGGTGGTGAAGCCGTAGACACCCCAGGCCTGGCCGCGCGACCAGCACGAGGTGGGGCTGTAGCCCTGGACGGTGTCCGGGCCGACCGGTGCCCCGGTCTCCGGGTCGAAGTCGTAGACGTGCGGGGTCGAGCCGTCCGGGCGCGGGAAGACCCTCTGCACGGTCCTGGCGTGCTCCGTGGCGATCTCCAGGTATCTGCTGTCGCCGGTCTCCCGGCTCGCGAAGGCCAGGAGGTCGAGGTTCATCATCGTGTCGATGATGACCCGGCCCGCGTTCTTCGGATCGCTGAGCGCGCCCCATGCCCGGATGAAACGGCCGCGCGGGTTGTAGCGCCGGGTGAGGGAGTCGGCCGCCTGCACGGCACCCGCCCGCCAGGTCTCGTCGCCGGTCAGCCGCCAGGCGGTGACCCAGGAGGGGTAGAAGAGGAAGCCCAGGTCATGGGTGCCGGTGTCGTACTGACGAGGAGCCAGCCTCGCCGCGGACGCGAGGGCCCAGGTGCGGAAGTCGTCGTCCTTGCTGTGCAGCCAGGCCATCCACAGGGTGCCGGGCCAGAAGCCGCCGACCCAGTCGCCGTTCTGCGAGTAGGTCCACTTCTCGAACCTGGTGCCGACGGGGAAGGCGGTCACGGTCGGCGCGACCGCGTGGAGCTTCTCGACGGCGTAGTCGGCGGCCGCGCGCAGCCCGCGCAGGCCGGGTGCGGCGGCCACGGCCGGCGTCGCGGACGCTCCGGCCACTGCGGCACCGGTCGCGGTGGCCAGAACGGTGCGGCGGGAAACAGTCATGCTCACGCCTCCAACTCGGTCGGACGTCACGGGAGTTGGTCGAGCGTGACACGGCACAGGCACAGCTGTACACCCACGTGAGCGATGTTCAAGAGGGTGAACACGATCACGCGTTCACGTCCGTCACGGTCACCCGTTCTTGCGGCCGACCCCCGCGTACACCCAGAACTCCGACGGGTTCTCCGGGATGTCCTCCGCTGCGTCCGGGCGCCACAGGGGGACGTGGACCAGGCCCGGCTCCGTCAGGTCGAAGCCGGTGAAGAGAGCCCGGATCTCCTCGCGGGAGCGGACCGTGACCGGCGAGGTGGCGCGGGAACGGTACAGCTGGGTGACGGCGGCCGCCGTGTCCGGGCGGTCCTGGTCGGTCGCGTGGGACAGGGCCAGCCAGCTGCCCTCCGGCAGGGCGTCACGGAAGGCGGCGACGATCCCGGCCGGGTCCTCCTCCGGCGTGACGAAGTGCAGGATCGCCACCATGAGGACGGCGACCGGCTGATCGAAGTCGATCAGCTTGCGCACCTGCGGCGAGGACAGGACCTCGGCGGGGCGCCGGATGTCGGCGTCGACGATGTCGGCGTGCGGGTTGTCGGCGAGCAGGGTGGCGCTGTGGGCGACGGCCACCGGGTCCTTGTCGACGTAGACCACCCGGGCGCCCGGGCTCGCCGCCTGGGCCACCTCGTGGACGTTGCCCTGCGTCGGGATGCCCGAGCCGAGGTCGATGAACTGCCGCACCCCCGTCCCGGCCAGGTGGCGCACGGCACGGCCGAGGAAGGCGCGGTTGGCGCGGGCGAGCATCCGCACCTGGGGGTCGATGGCGGTGACGGCCGCCACGGCCTCGCGGTCGATGGCGAAGTTGTGCTCCCCACCCAGCATCGCGTCGTACATCCGGGCTACGCTCGCCTTGTCCGGATCGGCCCCTGGCGGCAGTGCATCCGAGTCGATCACCAGAACGTCCTTCCCCACCAAGGTACTTGACGTCTCATCATATAGTTGCGGTCGTAGGCCCGGCGATCATCGCTCCCCCACCGGGCGCCCGGACCCCCACCCGGAAAGGCCCCACGACCCTGCGGAACGAACCGCACAGATCCTCCGACGACACCCCCGCCACCGTGCCCGCGCCCCGCCGCTCGCCCTTCTCGCCGGCGGCCGACGTCATCGGCTCGGAACTCGACCTGGGGCTGACCGGCAGCCATGTCGTGCACGCGCTGACCCCCGGTTTCTGCGACGCGGCATCCCTGTACCTGCTGGAGCGGTGGCGCCGCGAGGAGACCACGTACGCCGGCGCGGACCCCGCCCAGATCGAAGCACGCAGGCTGGCCCTGCGGGTGGGCACCGACGCGCCCGAGTCCTGGGAGCGCACCCTGCCGGTCGGCGAGGTGCTCGTCTTCCCCCGTGCGACGCCGTACGCCCGTGCCCTGGTCGACGGACACGCCCAGCTGCTCGACTCGGTGGACGAGCACACCGCCGAGCGGCTCACCGTGTCCGCAGGCCAGGACGCGCGGATCGGCGAACTCCTCAAGACGCGCTCGTTCCTCGTGGTGCCGCTGCGGCTGCGGGGCGGGGCGATCGGCTTCGTCGCCTGCTCGCGCGGGCCGGAGCGGGGGCCGTTCCTGACCGCGGAGATCGCGGCCGTGGAGTCGCTGGCCGCCCGGGCCGCGGTCGCCCTGGACAACGCGCGCCGCTATGAGCACGAGCGCCGTACCGCGCTGGCCATCCGCAACAGCCTGCTGCCGGGCAGCATCCAGGAGGTCGAGGGCTGCCGGATCGCCCACGGGTCCCTGCCCGCGGGCCAGGGCTCGATCATCGGCGGCGACTGGTTCGACGTGCTCAGACGGCCGGGCGACCGGGTCAGCCTGATCGTCGGGGACGCGATGGGGCACGGCCCGGAATCGGCCGTGGCGATGATCCAGCTGCGCACCGCGGTGCGCACCCTGGCGGGTCTGGACATCCCCGCCGCCGATCTCGTACGACGGCTCGACGCGCTCGCCAGCGAGACCCCGGGCGCCTCCTTCGCGACCTGCATCTACGCCGAGTGGGACGCGCGGCACCGCACCTGCACCCTGGTGGGGGCCGGGCACCCGCCCCCGCTGCTGCGCGGCCCGGACGGCCGGACCGCCCCGGTCACCCTGGTCGGCGCGGGCCTGCCGCTGGGTCTCGGCGCGGGCAGCTACGAGCCGACCGTGCTGAGCGTCGAGGACCCGGCCCTGCTCGTGCTCTACAGCGACGGTCTGGTCGAGTCCCGGGACGCGGACATCGACCAGGAGATCGCCCGCCTCGCCGAGGCGCTCGACACGGCGGCCGCCGACCACGATCCGCTGCCCGCCCTGTGCCGACGGCTGCTGCACACCCCCTCCGACCCGGCCCGCTCGGACGACCGCACGCTGCTGCTCGCCGAACTCACCCCGGCGGCCCGTTAGTTCGGTGGTTCAGGCCGGCCGGTTCGGTGGTTCAGGCCGTCAGATTCGCCCAGACGGCGTTCCCGCCGGTGAGCCGGGAGCGGTCCACCCCCCAGGTCTCCGCGAGTTCCTCCACCAGGAACAGGCCCCGGCCGCCCTCGTCGTCGAGGGCCGCCCGGCAGCGGCGCAGTCTGCGGCGGGAGCGGTCGTGGTCGTGCACCTCCAGCCGGAGGATCCCCTCGGTGACCAGTCCGATGCCGCACAGGATGCGGGCGCTGAGGGTGTGGCACACGGCGTTGGTGGCCAGTTCCGACAGCAGCAGGACCGCATCGGAGCGCAGTTCGCCGGGCAGGCTCCAGGACTTGAGCCGGGTGCCGACCGAGCGGCGGGCGACCCCGACGCTGGAACGGTGCGCGGGAAGCTCGATCCAGTGGGTTCGTTCCTGGTCCACGGCGTCTAACAGCTGGGGGGACGAAGTCGTGTGGGGGGACACGGTGTTGGCCTTCCGTGGGAGGCAGCGCGGCCTGGCGAGACGCATCGGAGAGGTCGGGATCGGTGCCAACCGGCAGGAGGGTAGGGGCGGTTGACGTACGTCACTGTGCGCGCGTTCGGCGGCACGGGTCACACAGGCAATCATGCTCGCAATGAAGTTCAACCTGCAACCAGCTTCCTGATAATTTCAGAGAGCCGGTATCGGTCCGGTCGCGTCATCAAGTAGCAGCGGGACTTGTGCCGGTGACAGCCCCTCAGGAGGTCAGGACGTGAGCGAAGGCCGTACGGGCACGGGTGGCACCAGTGCCCCCACCGTGCTGCGCATGATCCTCGGCCGGCGTCTCCAGGAACGGCGGCAGGACGCGGGCAAGTCGCTGGACGACGCGGCCAAGGCGCTCAGAGTGACCTCGCTCACCATCCGCCGCCTGGAGAAGGCGGAGGTCGCGCTCAAGCCGCTGTACGTGGAGAAGCTGCTCGAGACCTACGGGGCCGAGCGGCAGGAGATCGACGAGTTCGTCGCCCTGGCCGAGCGGGCCAACGAGCCCGGCTGGTGGCACACCTACCGGCACGTGCTGCCGAACTGGTTCAGCGCCTACGTCAGTCTGGAGGCCGGGGCCAGGACCCTGCGCACCTACGAGCCGCACTACGTGACGGGACTGCTCCAGACCCGCGCGTACGCGCACGGCGTGCTGCGCGGCGGCTTCCCCCAGGAGGCCGACGAGGACCTGGGCAGACGGGTGGACCTGCGGCTGCGCCGCCAGGGTCTGCTGGAGAGACCCGACGCGCCCACGCTGTGGGTGGTGATGGAAGAGGCCGTACTGCACCGGGTGGTCGGCGGCCCCGAGGTCATGCGGGAGCAGATCGAACGGCTCCTGGAGGTCGCGGAGCTGGAGCACGTCAGTGTCGACGTGGTGCCGTTCACCGCCGGTGCCCATGTGGGCGCGTGCGCCCCGTTCACCTGCTTCCGCTTCGAGGAACCGGAGCTGCCGGACATCGTCTACACCGAGGTCCTCTCCGGCGCGATGTACCTGGACCAGCGCGCGGACGTGGTGGCCCATCTGGAGGCGCACAGCCGCATGTCCCTGCTGACCTCGGACGCGGACAGCAGGGCACTCCTGAACCGCATGCGCAAGGAGTACTCATGACCAGCACCGACTGTCACGTCTACAACGGGATGCCGGCCGCCGAACTCGGTGAGCAGGGCTGGGAGTCCCCGTGGAGCGGCCCCAACGGCGGCCAGTGCGTGCAGACCAAGCTCCTGGCCGACGGGCGGGTGGCGCTGCGGCAGTCGACCGATCCGGCCGGACCCGCACTGATCTACACCCCGCAGGAGATCGCCGCGTTCGTCGCGGGCGTCAAGCGGGGTCTCGCCGACCATCTGACGGCCGGCTGAGCCGGCTGCCCCACGACCCGAGCCGGACCTGCCCCGGCAGCGACCTGCCCGACACCCCCACGCACCCCACCTGAAAGGGACAGGATGACCAACTCCCACGCCGCGCGGGAGATCGACACCAGCCGGCCCCACTCCGCCCGGATGTACGACTACTACCTCGGCGGCAAGGACCACTTCGACGTCGACACGAAGGCGGCCGAGACCGTCGCGGCCACCTACCCCGGCATCTTCACGTGCGCCCGTGAGATCCGCGCCTTCATGCACCGGGCCACCCGGGTCCTCGCCCAGGAGTACGGCGTGCGCCAATGGCTGGACATCGGTACCGGCATCCCGACCGAGCCGAACCTGCACCAGGTCGCACAGTCCGTGGCACCCGACGCACGGGTCGTCTACGCCGACAACGACCCGCTGGTCCTCAAGTACGCCGAGCGCCTGATGCGCAACACTCCCGAGGGCCGCACCGCCTACGTGCAGGGCGACTTCACCGACCCCGAGGCGATCCTCGGCTCGCCCGAGCTGGCGAGGACCCTGGACCTCAACCGGCCGGTCGCCCTGTCGCTCAACGCCATCCTGCACTTCGTGCCGGACGACTGGGACCCGTACGGCACCGTCTCCCGTCTCCTGGACGCCCTGCCCTCGGGCAGCGCGCTGGCGGTGAGCCACTGCACGGGCGACTTCGCGCCGGAGCTGTGGGAGAGGCTCGTCGGCATCTACGCCGCCGCGGGCACCCGGGCCCAGGTGCGCAGCAAGGAGGAGGTGGCCCGTTTCTTCAAGGGCCTCGACCTGCTCGACCCGGGCATCTCCCTCACCCACCTCTGGCGCCAGGACGACCCGCAGGGCACGGCCCCGGAGCCGACGGACGCCGAGGTCAGCGCATGGGCCGGGGTGGGCATCAAGCCGTGACGTGGTGCGCTTTCGTGCCGTGACAAGATCCACGGCATGAGCAACGAAGAGCGGGAGCGGCCCGTCGCCCTGGTCACCGGGTCCACGTCCGGGATCGGGGAGGCCGTCGCACGGCGCCTCGCGGCGGACGGCACACGAGTCGTCGTGCACTCGCGGCGCAGCGCGGCGGCCGGGCAGGCGCTGGCCGCGGAGCTCGGCGGCGCCTACCTCCAGGCGGACCTGGGGGTGGAGGAAGAGGCCCGTGGGCTGGTCGAGACGGCCCTGGGCCGGTTCGGCCGGCTGGACGTGCTGGTGAACAACGCGGGCATCAGTTGGCCGATCCCGCACGCGGACCTGGCGGCGGCGACGCCGGCGGACTGGCGGCAGCTGCTGGAGGTCAACCTCATCGCGCCCTGGGTGCTGTGCACGACGGCCCTTCCGGCCCTGCGCCGGTCCCCGGGCGGCGGCAGCATCGTCAACATCACCAGCCATGCCGGTGTACGGCCCAAGGGGTCCTCGGTGCCGTACGCGGCGAGCAAGGCCGCGCTGAACCACGTGACCCGGCTGCTCGCGGCCGCGCTCGGCCCCGACGTCCGGGTGAACGCGGTGGCCCCCGGCCTGGTGGACACCCCGATGACGAAGGACTGGGCCGAGGCGCACGACCTGTGGCGCGACCGCGCCCCGATGCACCGACCGGCCCGGCCGTCCGACGTGGCCGACCTGGTGGCCTCGGTGATCGCCAGCGGCTACCTCACCGGTGAGGTCATCGTGCTGGACGGCGGCCTGAACCTGACCTGAGGACGGACAGCCGGGTTTCCGCCTCCGGCCAGCGCAGGCGCTCCCGGACGTGCACCGGTCCGTCAGCGGGTGTCGGGGTCCCGTCGGAATGCCTGCGCGATCGTCGCGTACTGCGAGGCGATCTCCAGCTGCCGACTGCTGTTGATCGCCGACTCGTCGTGCTCGGCCCTGGCGAGGAAGGCGCGCGCCCGCTGGAGGCAGTAGCGCCGGACCTCCTCGTCACGGGCGTTGTCCAGGTCGAGGTCGTCGAGGGCGGCCGCCTGGGTGTAGGCGGCGCGGTTCCATGGGCGGTCCTTGGGCATGACCGGCCTCCTGCGGGCGTCGGTGATCGTGCGGGACGAAATCGTGTGTCATGTGAAACCAATGCGTCTTCTCGGCTCGTCCTCCCCACCGACCACACCGCGCGGGGCCAAGTCGGGCTTCGCGCGCCGTAGTTCAGGGGGAACATCATGACCGTACGCCTGGCCGGTTCCGCTCGTCCCGGAACCCGCGCCGCCGCCGTCGTCACGACCGCCGTGCTCACCGCGGCCGCGCTCTGGTCCACCGCCGCTCCCGCCTCCGCGATCAAGGGCGGCGGCCCGACCACCACCGCGGCGCGGCCGTACGCCATGCTGATCGAGCTCGACGGCAACCAGTTCTGCGGTGGCTCGCTGATCGCGCCCACCAAGGTCCTCACCGCCGCCCACTGCGTGATGAACGCCGGTGACGTGTCCGCGCTGCGGGTCATCGGAGGCCGCACCCAGGTGGACGGCACCGGCGGAACCGAGCGGAAGATCGCGTCCTACCGGCTGGACTCCCGGTACGGCAACCCCGGTTCCGCCTACGACGCCGCCGTCCTCACCCTGAACCGGCCGATGCCGTACCGGACCGTCCCGGTGGCCGGGCCCAAGGACGCCGAGTTGGCGGCCGACGGCCGGACGGCCACCGTGGCCGGATGGGGACGCACCGGGCCCGGCGAGACCGGCACCCGGCTCAAGCAGGCCAAGCTGGTCCTGTCGCCCCTCGCCGACTGCCAGCCCTACACCGAGCCCGACACCGACCCCGCGGCGATGCTGTGCGGCATGCCGCGCCCGGGCACGACGGACAGCATCTGCCCCGGCGACTCGGGCGGTCCGCTGATCAGCGGGGGCAAGGTCGTGGGCATCGTGTCGTCCGGCAACAAGTACTGCGACGAGCAGTACCCGGTGTCGGTCTTCGTCCGCGCCGACTCGGTCGTCGCCGACCTGGGCATCCCCACCCGCTGATCTGACCAGGCGTCACAGGAGTTCCGGGCGCCGCCACTTCTCGCCCAGGACGTGGTGGTCCAGGAAGTTGAGGACCGTCTCGTAGAGGAGCCTCAACTGGCCCGGGGCCTCGACGCCGTGGGACTCGTCGGGGAAGTACAGGAACGCGGTGGCCACGCCCCGGCGTTGCAGCTCGTGGTAGAGCTCCCGGGACTGGGCCTCGGGCACCCGGGCGTCCGCTCCGCCGTGCACGATCAGCAACGGCGTCCTCAGCTCCGCCGCGTCGAGGTGGGGCGAGTCGGCCTCGTAGCGCTCGCGGCGGACGCGGGGGTCGCCGAAGATCTTCCGGAAGTACGCGTGCATGTCGGTGGCGGCCTGGAGGGACTCCAGGTTCCACAGTCCGGAGTGGGAGACCAGCGCCTTGAAGCGGTCGGTGCGGGTGGCCGTCCGGTTGGCGAGGTAACCGCCGTAGGACCAGCCCGCGAGGGCCGTCCGGTGCGGGTCGAGGTCCGCGCGGGCCAGTGCGGCGTCGGTGAGCGCCATGACGTCGCGGTAGGGGCGGCCGCCGAAGTCGCCGCGTCCGCGTTCCTGCATGCGCTGCCCGTACCCGGAGGACAGGGCCGGGTCGGGCAGCAGCACGCCGTAGCCCCGGGCGGCGAACGGCCAGGGGTTCCAGAGCCAGGGCCAGTCGCTCCAGGAGCCCTGGGGCCCGCCGTGGGCCAGCACGAGGAGCGGCGCCGGGTGCTCGGCCGTGGCCCCGTCGGGCAGGACGAGCCAGCCGCGCAGGGCGAAGCCGTCGTCCCCCGTCGCGTGCACCTCGGTCAGCGTGCCGGGCAGCGGGCCGAGGTCACCCGGCGTTGCGACGGGGTCGGGCTCCTGGTCTGCCTCGGCCGCGTTCAGTCGGACCACGTGCGGGGCGCTGTCGAGGGTGCTGCGCAGGGCGTAGAGGGTGGAGCCGTCGGGCGTCACGCACAGGGAGCTGTAGGCGCCGGAGGCGGTCAGGCGGGTGACCGTGCCGTCCGGGGCACGGCGGAAGACCGGTCGCCGGCCCTGTTCGTCGCCGGTGAACCACAGCGTGGTGTCGCCGGGGACGGGTGAGCAGATCGCGATTCCCGGCCAGGGCCAGTTGTCGAAGTCCGGCAGGAGATCGGTCTCTTCACCGGACACGGGGTCGAAGGCGACGAGGGTGACCTGCCACTCGGAGTCGTACGTCTCCTCCTCCAGGCGCTGGCAGATCAGGCGGGTGCCGTCGGCGGTGAACACCGGGCTGTAGTACTGGTGGCCGGGGCGGGACAGGGCGTGGTGCCGCTCCCCGGTGCGGGCGTCGGCTATGACCACGGTGTTCGTGTCGGGGGCGGCCACCGTGGGGGCCCGGGTGCAGGCGACCAGGGTCCCGTCGGGCGAGAGGGCCATGTCCCCGCCGCCTTCGATGCCTTGGCCCTGGCCGCCCACGTCGACCGGTTCGGCCTGCCCCGTGCGCACGAAGGTGTGGGGTTCGGCGGGGCCGAGCTCGACCCCGCCGCCGCCCGGGGCCACCTCGTACAGGACGGCGCCGACTCCGGCGTGGCGCCGCCGCCGCAGGAGGTCGGCGTGGGTGCGAGCGTCGTCGGCGCCGGGCAGGAGGGCTGCCGTCCAAGCGAGGGTGGCAGCGTGGGCAGCGGCGGTGAACGCCGTTATCCCGCCCGGGTGATGGGCGATCCGCTCGGCCTCACCGCGCGCGGAGAGCGACCAGAGGGACGGCCCCGGCTCCTCCCCGGATTCGCCGGAGTCACGGCCGGAGAGGACCAGCAGGGTGCCGTCCGCGGTGAACGCGGGGGCGAAGTCGTGCTGTTGGGAGCCGGGCACCCTGCGAGGGTCCTTCTCGCCCTCAGGATCCACCTCCCACAACTCGGACGTGTACCGGGATCCCCCGTCGTCGAGGACCTGCACGGAGAGGATCAGGCGAGTGCCGTCCGGCGCCAGTGCCAGGCCGGTCGGACGCGGCTGTGCGACGAGGCGGTCGTGGAGGGTGCGCGGTCCGTTGATCATGGTGGGCATTCTGTCCGGGCAGGGCGATCACCGCACCCGGTTTGTGCACGTGCACAGTCAGATGCGCATTCGTGGACCTCTACAGCCTGGCCGAAGTGTCTACGACGCATGTATTTACAGCGCAGTCTGCACCTCCTACCGTGAACGTTCCCAGAGCTTGACCACATGGTCATGTCAGACAAGGAGGTCGGGATGACCGTCAAAGGTCCGCGCCGCCTCGTGAGGGCCGCCCTGCTCCTGGCGGCCCTCGCCCTGCCCGCATCCCTGCTCACCACGCCCACCAGCGCCTCCGCCGCGGGCTCACTCACCATGCTCGGCGCCGATGTCTCGACCGCCCAGCGCGCTCTCGACCTCGGGGCCAAGTACTACGACGCGAGCGGCACCGCCAGGGACCCCCTGGACATCCTCAAGCGCCTCGGCGTGAACTACGTCCGCCTGCGCGTCTGGAACAACCCCGCGAGCGGCTACAACAACAAGGCCAAGGTGCTGTCGTACGCGAAGCAAGTGAAGGCCAAGGGGCTGAAGCTGCTGGTCGACTTCCACTACTCGGACACCTGGGCGGACCCCGGCAACCAGAACAAGCCCGCGGCCTGGGCCGGCCACACCATCGGCCAGTTGCAGACCGATGTCTACAACTACACGTACGACGTCTGCAACAGCCTCAAGTCGCAGGGCACCACCCCGGACAGCGTGCAGATCGGCAACGAGATCAACGTCGGCATGCTGTGGAACGAGGGCAAGGTCGTCAACAACGACTTCACCAACCTCTCCCTGCTGCTCAAGTCGGGCTACAACGCGACCAAGGCGTGCAACAGCGGCACCCGGGTGATCATCCACACCGCCGACGCCGACAGTGACGCCAACGCCCGCTGGTTCTACGACGGCATCAAGTCCAAGGGCGTCAACTGGGACATCACCGGGCTGTCGTACTACTGCCCCTGGCACGGCACGATCGCCACCATGGGCGGCGTCGTGGCCGACATGAAGTCCCGTTACGGCAAGGACGTCGTCATCGCCGAGACGGCCTACCCGTTCACCTCGGCCGACGCGGACGGCACCGCCAACTCCATCACCAGCGGCTGTTCCGGGTACCCGCTCAGCTGGCAGGGCCAGGCGGACAACTTCACCGCCGTGCAGAACGCGGCCCGCAGCAACGGCGCGATCGGGGTCTTCTACTGGGAGCCCACCTGGTACGCGGTGACCGGCAACGGCTGGGACCCTGCGAACATCTCGGGCAGCGGCGACGGCTGGGACAACATGGCCGTCTTCAACTGGACCGGCCAGGTGAACCCGAACATCAAGTGGACCCCGTAGGGGGCGACTTCGGACAGCGGCGGCACCGTCCGCGGGCGGTGCCGTTCGTCGTCGCCCCGGCCACCCCGAGCGCCGGGCCCGGCAATCACCCCCCGCCATGAGACCAGTGCGGGGGGTCACATTACTCTGGCGTACCGCCCGACCGAGGGAAGGAAGCCATGGGGGTCCAACTGAACAGCGGCTCGGCAGCCGGCCACGGGTCGCTGGAGTCCATGAGCCTCGAACCGCTCATGACCCGCGACTACGAACGCGATCCGGCGATCGTGTACGAGCGTCTGCGCCGAACCCACGGTCCGGTGGCGCCGGTCGACCTGCTGGGAGTGCCCGTCTGGCTCGTCCTGGGCTACGGGGAGGCGCTGGAGGTGCTCCGGGACGACCACGCGTGGCCGAAGGGGCTGGAGAACTGGCGGGCACGCAGGGAGGGCCGGCTCCCGGCGGACTGGCCGCTGGCCCCCTCGCTGGAAGTCAACCACGTGCTGATCCAGGGCGGCGAGGGCTACCGCGGGCTGAAGGTGGCCTGGGACGCCGCGCTCCGGCCCTTCCAGGACCCCCGGCACCCGGTGGCCAAGCAGCTCAAGGCGAAGATCACCCGGGACGCCGACGAACTGATCACGCTGTTCACCCAGGGCGGCCCCACCGGCTGGGCGGACCTGTCCGCGCAGTTCTCCCGGCCGCTGCCGCTCATGGTCGCCAGCCATCTGCTCGGGTTCCCAGGCTCTCAGCACGACGACGCGCTGATGGACATGTGGCGGGTGCTGGACGCGGGGCCCGACGCGGGACCTGCCCTGGAACGGCTGCTGGCCACGCTGTCGGAGCTCGGCGAGTCGAAGATGAAGGAGCCCGGCGACGACTTCCCGTCCTATCTCCTGGCGTCCCATCCCGGCCTGAGCGTCGAGGAGTTGTCCCGCGAGCTGATGATGCTGCTCGGGATGACCTCGGACCACGTCGGCATCCTGATCTCCAACACGGTCGTCGAGGTCATCACCGGGAACCTGCCCGCGAGCGCCAGCCTGTCGGCCGGGCTGATCCGGGAGACCATGAACCGCGTGGTGATGCAGAAGCCGCCGCTGATCAACTTCGTGCCGCGGTTCCCGCTCGCCGACATGAAGCTGGGCGACTACACGATCGCCGCGGGGGATCCGGTGTGGGTGTCCGTGGGGGCCGCGCACGCGGATCCCGCGTTCGCGGCGAAGGTCTGCCCCGAGTCGACCATCAGCACCCGGGCGCACTTGTCCTGGGGTGCCGGGCCCCGGCAGTGTCCGGCCAGGGAACTGGCCGGTGGGGCGGCGTCGATCGGAGTCAGCAGGCTCTTCGAGCGGCTGTCCGGGCTGGAGTTGTCCCTGCCGGTCGACCAACTGCCCTGGCGGTCATCACCGTTCATGCGCGGGCTGCGTTCACTGCCGGTGCGGTACACCCTCTCGGACGCGCCTGCCCTGCCGGTGCCGCAGGCTCCGCACCCCGCTGCCCCGGCCGGCTCCGACCCGGCCGACGGGGCCGCCGTACGCCCGCGTTCGTCACTGTGGCGCTATCTGGCGGGGCTGGTGCGCGGACGGTGACCCGAGGCTGAGCAGCGCCGGAGCGGGCCGTGGACTCGGACGAGTGCGGGGCCCGCTCCGGGGTGTGGCGTGCGGTCGGCCGACCGGAGGGGTGCGGGTCGGAGGGGTGCGGATCGGTCGGCCGACCGGAGGGGTGCGGGTCGGAGGGGTGCGGATCGGTCAGCCGACCGGAGGGGTGCGGATCGCGGCGATGTCGAACTGGAGGCGTACCTTCTCGCTGACCATCGCGCCGCCCTCGGCGAGCTTGCTGTCGTAGGTCAGGCCCCAGTCGGAGCGGTTGATGGTCGTGGTGCCGTCGAAGCCGGCGCGCTGGTAGCCGAACGGGTCGGTGACATGGCCTATGTAGGTCAGTTCCAGGACCACGGGGCGGGTGGCCGCCTTGATGGTGAGATCACCGGTCATCCGGTAGACGTCGGGGCCGGCGACCTCGACGGAGGTGCTGGCGAACCGCATGCGCGGATACCGCGCGGAGTCCAGGAAGTCGCGTCCCACCAGGTGGGCGTCCCGCTGCTCGACCCCGGTGTCGACACTGCCGGTGGACACGATGATCTCCGCCTGGGAGGCGGACGGGTCGCGGCCGTCGAAGTAGAGGCGGCTCTGGTACTCCAGGAAGGCGCCCCGCACGGTGGTGACCATCGCGTGGCGTACGGAGAAGCCGATCCTGCTGTGCGCGGGGTCGATGGCCCACTCCCCTGTCAGGGCCGCCAGTCCGGGGTTCGGAAGGACGGCTGTGGCAGTGGCCGACGACCCGGTGGGGGGTGCGGAGGCGTCAGCGGGTTCCGAGCGGCGGAACATGGTGCCACGGTTGAACAAGTTCATGCACCACGTAATTACTGCACGGGAGTTGTCTCCGCAAGGCTTGATCCTCCGGAGACGAAATATCCACGGGTTCACCACACCCTTCGCCGAAAAGTGGAAAGCGGCTAGTCGGCGCCGACGAGACTGCGTACTTCGAAGTCCTCATATGTCTCCTTCGGTTCGGGACGGCCGAGTACCGAACCGAGCCAGCCGAGAAGGAAGCCGGCCGGGATGGAGACGATTCCGGGATTCTGCAAGGGGAACCAGGCGAAATCGGCGTCCGGGTAGAGCGAGGCGGGCACGGCGGAGACGACCGGGGAGAACACGACGAGAACGACCGAGCAGAGCAGGCCCCCGCAGAGACTGAGGAGTGCGCCCTGCGCGGTGAAGCGCCGCCAGAAGAGGCTGAAGACGAGGGTGGGCAGGATGGCGGAGGCCGCGATGGCGAAGGCCAGGAAGGCGAGCGTCGCTGAGTTGGCGCCCCACGAGACCAGGGCGAGCAGCATGCCGAGGACGCCGATGACGGCGGCCGCGAGCCGGGCCACGGCCAGTTCCTCCGTCTCGGTCGCCCTGCCCCGGCGGATCACCTCGCCGTAGAGGTCGTGAGCCAGGGAGGAGGCGGCGGCCAGGGTCAGGCCGGCGGCGACCGCGAGCAGGGTGACGAAGGCGAGGCAGGACAGCAGGGCGGTCAGCACGGCGCCGCCGAGGTCGTGCGCCAGGAGCAGGACGGCGGCGTTGCCCGTGCGGTCGTTGCGGGCGATGGTCTCGCTGCCCAGGACGGCGGTGGCGCCGAGACCGAGGATCCCGGCCGCCAGGCAGACGAGGCTGACCAGGCCCATCGCCCAGACCACCGAGGTACGCAGGACGTCGACCGACTTCGGCGCGAGCAGCCGCATCATGACGTGCGGGAGGGCGGCGAGGCCGAGCACGATCGCCAACTGGAGGCTGAGGAAGTCGAGTTTGCTGGTGACGCCGGCGCCGTAGCGCAGGCCGGGTTCCAGGAACCGCGTGCCCTGTCCGCTGTTGTCCGCGGCGGCGGCCAGCAGGTTCCCGATGTTCCAGTCGAAGCGGTGGAGCACCATCACGGCGGTCACGGTGACGCCGGAGATGAGCATGACCGCCTTGACGACCTGGATGAAAGTGGCTCCGGGCATGCCGCCGATGGCCGCGTAGACGATGACGACGGTGCCGATGACGACGACGCACAGGGCACGGGTGGCGGGACTGGGTTCACCGGTGAACTGCGTCAACAGAGCTACGCTGCCGACGAGTTGGGCGACCAGGTAGAGGACGGTGATGGTCAGCGTGCACAGCGCCAGGGCGAGCCGGACCGGCCGCTGCATACGGGAGAGGCGGGTGGCCAGGGTGTCGCCGAGGGTGAACCTGCCGGTGTTGCGCAGGGGTTCGGCGATCAGCAGCAGGACCATCATCCAGGCGACGGCGGTGCCGCACAGGTAGAGCAGTCCGTCGTAGCCGGTCAGGGCGACCAGGCCGGTGCTGCCGAGGAGGGTCGCGGCCGAGAGGTAGTCGCCGCACATGGCCAGGCCGTTGCGCAGCGGGGACATGGTGCGGTTGCCGAGGTAGAACTCACCGATCTCGTCGCGCTGGGGCGCGGTGAGCAGTGCGGTGAACAGGGTGACGACGACCACGGACAGGAACAGGACCAGAGTCAGCTGGAGGCTGAGGCGGTCCACGACGGAGGCGCCGACCCTCACCACGGGCGGAACTCCGCACCGCGCCGGGTGGTGCGCTCCTCGAAGGCACCGCGCGGGGTGATGCCTTCCTGGAAGGCGCCGTGCTGGGTGAGGCCTTCCTGGAAGGAGCTGTGCCGGCTGGCGCGTTCCTGGAAGGAGCTGTGCCGGCTGGCGCGTTCCTGGAAGGAGCTGTGCCGGCGGCGCGCGCTCTCATGGTGGCGAGCCAGGCCGCGCAGACCGCGCACCACCGGCGTGACGTCGGTGCGCACATGGACGAGGTAACGCCACACGATCAGGCCCATCAGCACGAACTGCCCGAGCCCCAGGGCCAGTCCGACCGTGAGGTGGCCGCTGAGGGAGGTGTTCATCAGGCCGGGCAGGAAGCTGGACAGCAGGACGTACAGGAGGAATCCGCCGACGGCGAGGGCGGTGGCCCGGACCCCGAACCGGCGGTGGGTGCGGCGCAGCTCCTGGTACGCGGGCAGGCCGGACACCGACTGCCGCTCTCCGTCGGAACCGCCTTCGGGACCTGTCTCAGAGGGGAACGGCGGCCCGCCGAACCCCGGGGAATGCCGTGACACATGCACCTTCTTTACTGCCGTGCCGGTCGTCCGGCAAAGGCACGCCGAAGCTGTGCTCAGAGCGGACTTGTGGGGGGACGTGAATCCGGAATTCACGGGATGGAATTGCATGCCTGAGGAGGGGCCTTGTGGGGCTGACGGCCGAGGGGTCGGGGTGACGACGTGGCCGGGACCGGGATTGTTGCAGCGCCCCCATTGAACTATCAACCGGCCGGTCGAACCCGATCGGGAAACTGACTCATTCCTGTGCTCCGACCGATGGAGGCGCCTTCCCGGGGCCTGCGAAAAGGCGGGCCCCCGGAACAGGTCTGCACCTTCTCCCCGGCCAGGTTGGCTCAAATGCGGCGCCCACGGCACGGTCCGCCGTTCACCGGTGCTTGTCACTCACGGAGCAAGGCCGGCCTCCCGGGACTCACCTCGCGCAAACAGAACGGCGTAGGGCTCGGCAGCACCTGGGGGCGCTGCCATATTCGAAGGCCACTTCGGAGGTGGCAGTGACAGTAGAGGTGACGACGACACGCCTGCCCGACCGCACCGCCGACCGCGTTCTCGCACTGGAGGCCCGCCAGGCACGGGCCGTCGCCGGGAACAGACCCAGAAAGCGGGGCAAGTTCAGTGCGCGGGAGCGGATCGACCTGCTCCTGGACCCCGGTTCGTTCACCGAGACCGGCCTGTTCGTGCGGGCCCGGCCGACCGGGGACGGCGCGGACCGCCCCTACGGGGACGGCGTGATCACCGGGTGCGGCACGATCGACGGCCGCCCCGTCTGTGTCTTCTCACAGGACTCCACGGTGTTCGGCGGCAGCATGGGTGAGGCCTTCGGTGAGAAGACGGTGGCCCTCATGGACCTGGCGCTTCGGACCGGGTGCCCGGTGATCGGGCTCAACGACGGTGGCGGCGCCCGCATCCAGGAGGGGGTCGCCTCCCTCGCCCTCTACGCCGAGCTGGTGCGCCGCAACGTCCAGGCCTCCGGGGTGATCCCGCAGATCTCGGTCGTCCTCGGGCCGTGTGCCGGCGGGGCCGCCTACTCCCCCGCCATCACCGACTTCACGGTGATGGTGGACGGCGCCTCGCATATGTTCGTCACCGGGCCCGACGTGATCGAGGCGGTCACCGGGGAACGCACCAGCGCCGAGGAACTGGGCGGCGCCCGCACCAGCAACTCCCTCAGCGGCAACGCCCACTTCCTCGCCGCGGACGAGACCGAGGCCCTGGACACCGTACGGGAGCTGCTGTCGTACCTGCCCGTCAACAACCTGGAGCGGCCGCCGCAGTACGCCCCCCTGCCGCCGCCCACCGACATCCCGCTCGACGAGATCGTGCCGGACCGGCTCGGGCAGGCCTACGACATGCGGGACATCCTGCGGGCCGTCGTCGACGACGGTGAACTCCTGGAGGTCCAGGAGCTGTTCGCACCCAACATCATCTGCGCGCTGGCGCTCGTCGAGGGCATGTCCGTCGGGGTGGTCGCCAACCAGCCCGCGCACGCGGCCGGGGTGCTGGACATCGACGCCTCGGAGAAGGCGGCGCGGTTCGTACGGTTCTGCGACGCGTTCGGCATTCCGCTGCTGACCTTCGCCGACGTGCCGGGCTATCTGTCCGGGGTCCGGCAGGAGCAGGCCGGGATCATCCGCCGCGGTGCCAAGCTGCTGTACGCCTACGCAGAGGCGACCGTCCCCAAGGTGACCGTGGTGATCCGCAAGGCCTACGGCGGCGGGTACGCGGTGATGGGCTCCAAGCATCTGGGCGCCGACATCAACCTCGCCTGGCCGACCGCACGGATCGCGGTGATGGGCGCCGAGGGCGCGGTGGGCGTCCTGCACCGGCGCGACATCGCCGCCGCCGAGGACCCCGAGGCGCTGCGGGCCGAACTCGTCGCCGCGTACGAGGACACCCACGGCACGCCCTACCCCGCCGCCGAGCGCGGCTACGTCGACGCCGTCATCGCCCCGCGCGACACCCGCGCCCACATCTGCCGCGCGCTGCGAGCCCTGCGCGGCAAGCGTGCCCCGATGCCGGAGCGCCGGCACGGCAACATCCCGCTCTGACCCGTCTCGCGAGGAGACCTGCCCGATGGACAGCCGCCGTCCCCCGCTCGCCCCCGCGTTCCGCACGCTCCCGGAGTACCTGCGGCACTGGGCCGAGGCCACGCCCGACCGACGGGCGTTCACCTTCGTCGACCACCCTGCCCCGGACTCGCGGGGCGTCCACCGCACCCTGACCTGGCGCCGGCTGGACCTACGGGTCCGTGCCGTGGCCGCGCGCCTCGCGGAGGAGGCCGGGCCCGGAGCCCGGGTGGCGCTGCTGTGCCCCCAGGGGCTGGAGTACGTCACCGGGTTCCTGGCGGCGCTCAGCGCGGGCCTGGTCGCCGTACCCCTGTATCCGCCGGGTCTGCCCGGCCAGGACGACCGGCTCACGGCGGTCCTGGCCGACGCGCGCCCGGCTGTGATCCTGACGACCAGCCGACACCTTGAGCAAGTAAGGGAGTTGGGCGAGCGGATCGTCGCGGTGGACCAGGTGCCGGACGCCGCCGCGAGCGACCGGGAACCGGCCGGCGGCGAGATCGCCTACCTCCAGTACACCTCGGGGTCCACCCGCACCCCGGCGGGTGTGGAGATCGGGCACACCAACGTCGTCGCCAACGCCTGCCAGGCACTGACGGCCTACGGCGCCGACGTCCATCCGGTGACCTGTGTCGGCTGGCTGCCGCTCTACCACGACATGGGGCTCGTGCTGAGCGTGGCCGCCCCGGTCGTGCGGGGACTGCTGTCGGTGCTCATGGACCCGGTGGCCTTCCTGCACGAACCCGCGCGCTGGCTACGGCTGTTGTCCGCCCACCCGCGGGCGCTCAGCGCGGCCCCCAACTTCGCCTACGACTACTGCGCCTCCGCGGTGACCGACGCGCAGAAGGCGGAGCTGCGGCTGGACGGCGTCTTCGCACTCCTCAACGGCAGCGAACCGGTCCGCCCCACCACGGCCGACCGCTTCCAGGCGGCCTTCGCCGGGCAGGGGCTCGCCGCGGGGACGCACTGTCCCTCGTACGGCCTCGCGGAGGCGACCGTCTTCGTCAGCGCCGCCGGGCCCGGGCAACCGTTGCGCCGGTTCGCGCTCGACCGGGACGCGCTCGCCGAGGGCAAGGCGCTGCCCGCGCGTCCCGACGATCCCAGGGCGGTACTGCTGGCGGGTTGCGGTGCCCCGGCGGGACAGCGGATCCGGATCGCCGACCCCGTCTCCCAGGCCGTCCTGCCCGAGGGCGAGGTCGGGGAGATCCAGGTGCGGGGTCCCAACGTGGGCCGCGGCTACTGGAACCACGAGGAGCAGTCCCGGCGGGTCTTCGGCGCCGACGGCTGGCTGCGCACCGGTGATCTCGGGACGGTCCTGGAAGGCCAGTTGCTCGTCACCGGCCGGCTCAAGGACCTGATCGTGGTCGACGGCCGCAACCACTACCCGCAGGACGTGGAGGCCACCGTCCAGGACACGCATCCGGCGCTGCGGCGGGACCGGCTCGCCGCGTTCGGGGTGGCGGGCGGCTCGGGCGAGCGGGTGGTCGTGGTGGCCGAGCACACCCGGACCACCAGCCTCGCCGAACTCGACGTGCCGGCTCTGGTGCGGGCGGTGCGGGCGGCCGTGTCGGCACGGCACGGGCTGCGGCTCGCCGACGTCGTCCTGGTGGCGCCGGGCACCGTGCCCCGCACGTCCAGCGGCAAGGTGTCGCGGGCTCTGACCCGGGAGCGGTACCTGGCGGGGACCTACGCGGTGGGCGGTGCCGGGTGAGAGCCGTGGACGCGGGCGCGGTGCGCCGGCTGGTGGTGGAGCGGGTCGCGGAGTGGACCGGGACGCCGGCAGCCGAGGTGCCGATGGACCGGCCGATGGCGGATCTCGGGATGGCCTCGCGGGACGCGGTCGTGCTGGCCGGCGAACTGTCCCGGCTGACCGGACGCGAGTTGCCGGCGACGCTGCTGTGGGAGGCGCCGACCGGGGAGGCGCTGGTGGCGCATTTGTGCGGCAGGGCACCCGGGCCCGGACGGGCATCGGTCGCGGACACCGGCCCCGGACCGGCCTCGACCTCGACATCCGGCCCCGGAGCGGCCTCGGTCTCGGCACCCGGCCCCGGACCGGCCTCGCTCGCGGCACCCGCAGGGGCCTCCCCCGGCGAGCCCGTCGCCGTCATAGGCCTCGGCTGCCGGCTGCCCGGCGGGGTCCACGGACCGGGCGACTACTGGCGGCTGCTGACCGAGGGGGTCGACGCGATCCGGCGGGTGCCCGAGGACCGCTGGCGCGACTTCGGCGCCTTCCCGCCCGAGGACGCGCTCCCCTACGGCGGCTACCTCGACGACATCGCCGGGTTCGACGCGGACTTCTTCCGGATCAGCCCGCGCGAGGCCGCCGTGATGGACCCGCAGCAGCGGATCCTCCTGGAGGTCGTCCACGAGACGCTGGCGCACGCCGCCGTCCCGGCCGCCTCCCTCGCGGGCACCGCCACCGGCGTCTTCGTCGGGGTCTCGGCGCCGGAGTACGGCACCCTCACCGGCGCCGACCCCTCGGCCGTGGATCCCTGGGCGCCGGCGGGCGGCGCGCTGAGCGTGACCGCGGGCCGGCTGTCGTACGTCCTGGACGCCCGGGGGCCCAGCATGGCCGTCGACACCGCCTGCTCCTCCTCGCTGGTCGCCGTGCACCACGCCTGCGTGAGCCTGCGCACCGGCGAGAGCGACACGGCGATCGCCGCGGGCGTCAACCTGCTGCTCTCCCCCGCCGTCACCGTGGCGTTCCGGCGGGCCGGCGCCCTCGCGCCGGACGGCCGCTGCAAGCCGTTCTCGGCGGACGCGGACGGCATCGGACGCGGAGAGGGCTGCGCGGCCGTCCTGCTGAAGCGGCTGTCGGACGCCGAGCGCGACGGCGACCGCGTGCTCGCCGTCATCCGCGCCACCGCCGTCAACTCCGACGGCCGCTCCAACGGCCTCCTCGCCCCCAACCCGGCTGCCCAGCAAGCCCTGTTGGCCTCCGCCTACGCGCGGGCGGGGCTGTCCCCGGCGCTCATCGACTACGTCGAGGCGCACGGCACCGGCACCCCGCTCGGCGACCCCATCGAGGCGGGCGCCCTGGGTGCCGTGCTCGGCGCGGACCGCGACCCCGACCAGCCGCTGCTGCTGGGCTCCGTGAAGTCGAACCTGGGGCACCTGGAGTCGGCCGCGGGCATCGCCGGGCTGGTCAAGACGGTCCTCTCCCTGCACCACGACGTCATCCCGCCGTCCCTGCACTGCTCGGGGGGCAGCGCCCTGGACGACGTACGGCTGCGGGTGGTGTCCGAGGGCGAGCCCTGGCCGCGCTACGGCGGTACGGCCACCGCCGGGGTCTCCGGATTCGGGTTCGGCGGCACCAACGCCCATGCGGTGCTGGAGGAATGGCGTCCCGGCGTGCTGCCCGCGCGCCCGGCCGAGGAGCCCGGCGCCCGGCTCCACGTCCTGTCCGACGTGGACGAGGAGCGGCTGCGGGACACCGCGGCCCGGCTCGCCGACTGGCTGCGTACGGCCTCCGCGCACCCGGCCGACGTGGCCCGCACCCTGGCCGGACGGGCGGGACGCGGGAGTGTGCGGGCGGCCGTGGTCGCCCGGGACCGCGCGGAACTGGCCGACGGACTGGACGCGTTGGCGCGGAGAGACACACCAGGGGCGTCGGCACACGGGCCGGTCGTCACCGGCGGCCGTGATCTCGTCGGGCGGGGTCCGGTGTGGGTGTTCTCCGGGTACGGCAGCCAATGGGCCGGGATGGGGCGCCGGCTGCTGGCCGAGGAACCCGCCTTCGCCGCCGCGGTGGAGAAGCTCGACGCGGAGTGCGGGCTGTCCCTGTACGAACGGCTCGCGTCGGGGTGCGCACTCGACCGGCTGGAGGTGGCCCAGCCCGTCCTCTTCGGACTCCAGGTGGCACTCGCCGAGCTGTGGCGTTCCTACGGCGTCGAGCCCGCCGCCGTCATCGGCCACTCCCTGGGCGAGGTCGCCGCCGCGGTGTGCGCGGGCGGCCTCGACGTGTCGGAAGGCGCCCGGATCGTCGCCGTCAGGGCCCGGCTGCTGAGCGGGTTGCAGGGCGGGGCCATGGCGGTCGTCGACCTGGAGGACGACGAACTCGTTCTCCTGGAAAGGGACTTCCCCGGTGTGCACGTCGCGGTCCACTCCTCGCCGGGGCAGAAGGTCGTCACCGGGGAGGAGCCGGCGGTGGCGCGGTTCGTGCGGTGGCTGGAGGGGCAGGGCAGGGCGGCCCGGTCCATGCGGGTCGTCGGAGCCGGTCACTCACCCCAAGTCGACCCCCTTCTAAAGGAGTTGACCACGTCTCTGGCCGACGTCGGCGGCCGTGCGCCGCACGTCCCCGTCTACTCCACCGTCCTGGACGATCCGCGCGACGGCAGTGTCTTCGACGCCGCTCACTGGGCCGCGAACCTGCGCCGGCCCGTACGGCTGGACCGGGCCGTCACCGCGGCCGCGGCCGACGGCCACTCCGTGTTCCTCGAGATCTCGCCGCACCCGGTCCTCGCACGGGCCGTCACCGACACCGCGCCCGGCGCCCTCGCGCTCGGCACGCTCCGGCGGGACGCCGACGGCTGCGCGGACTTCCTCGCGCACCTGGGGGCGCTGTACTGCGCGGGCGGACGGCTGCCGCTGCCCGCGGGGCGGGTCGTCGACCTGCCCGCGCCGCGCTGGAGGCACGTGCGGCACTGGTGGACGGACGGGCGGGGGTCGGCGCCCGCGAGGCCTGCGGCGGGTACGGCTACGGGGGCGCGCATGCGGGTGTCCGCGGATGCGCAAGCCCGGGTGACCTCGGATGCCGGGGCCCGCGCGTCTACGGATAGGCAAGCCCGGGTGACCGCGGATGCCGGAGCCCGCATGCCTGCGGATGCGGAGGCGCGGGGGGCCGCGGATGCTGAAGCCCGAGCGTCCGCAGATGCGGAAGCGCGTGTGTCCGCAGATGCGGTCGCGGCGGCGCCCGCACACCTGCTGGTCAGTGAGGTCGACGCGGCGGAGGACACCTCCCTCGCCCGCCGCCTGTGCCACCACATCGCCGCCGTCACCGGCCACCCCGCCGGACGGATATCCCCCGCCACCGCTCTGGCCAACCTCGGCCTGGACTCGCTGATGGCGGTACGGATCCGCACCGCCCTGGAGCGCGAGTTCGCCGTGCAGCTGCCGCTGCGCGACCTGCTCGGAGCCACCACGGTCCAGGAACTGGCCGACCGGATCCGGCCGGGCGCCGTGCGCCCCCTGCGCGTCACCGGCGACGGTCCCCCGCTCTTCCTCGTGCACGCCGCCGGCGGCACGAGCGAGGTCTACCGGGCCCTGGCCGAACGGCTGGGCGACGACCGGCCCGTGTACGGTCTCGACCGCCTCGAGGACGCCCGCACGGTCACCGAGAAGGCGCGCCGCTACGCCGAGGCCGTCACCTCGGTCCACCCCGACGGGCCGGTCCTGCTGGGCGGTTGGTCCTTCGGCGGTTTCGTCGCCCAGGAGACCGCGCGCCAACTCATCGCAGCCGGACGGGAAGTGGAGCTCGTGGCACTGATCGACTCCGTGCGGCCCCTCCCCCGGCCGGACCGCACACCGGCCGACCGGGTCCGCGCCCACTTCGAGGGGTTCGCCCGGCACGTCTCGGACGTCTACGGGGTCCGGCTGGAGCTGCCTTACGACGAACTCCTCGCGACGGACGACGACGGCGAGCGGATCGACACCGTGCTGGGCATCCTGCGCGCCCGCGCCGACGTGCCCGCCGCCGCGCTGGAGCACCAGCGCTCCTCCTATCTCGACTTGAGGATCGGCGAGGCCCACCGGCCGGGCCGCTACGACGGGCCGGTGGTCCTGTACCGGGCCACGGAACCCGCCCCGCACACCGTTCGCGATCCCGCCTACGAACGCGACGACCGGGCGCTGGGCTGGGACGAGGTGTGCACGCGCCTGACCGTCGTCCCGGTCGCGGGCCACCACCTGTCGCTGCTCGACCCGCCGCACGTCGACGAGATCGCCGCCCACCTGGGGCGAGAACTCGCCGCGAGAACCCGCTCAACGTGATCCGAGGAGAGCCGCCATGCACCGTCGCACCACCGCAGTGTCCCGACGCACCCTCGCCAAGGCCGCGGCCGGTGCCGGGCTGGCCGCCCTGATCGGCGCCCGGCCCGCCTCCGCGCTCTCGTCACGCACGATCGACGTGTCCGTGTCCTCCGCCGCGCTCGGTCGCAGCGCGCCGGTGCGGCTGATCCTGCCCAGCAGCTTCGCCGCCCAGCCCACCCGGACCTACCCGGTGCTGTACCTGCTGCACGGGGCCCACGACGACTACACGTCCTGGACCCGGGAGACGGACATCGAGGCCTTCACCGCGGGCCGGGACCTGATCGTCGCGATGCCCGACGCGGGCCCCACCGGCATCCCCACCGACTGGCGCGACGGACCCGACTACGAGACCTTCCAGCTGACCGAGCTGCCCGCGCTGCTCGCCCGCGATTACCGGGCCTCCGGGGTACGGGCCGTTGCCGGGGTCTCCACCGGCGGCTACGGCGCCATGGCGCACGCGGCCAGACACCCGGGCCTGTTCACCGCGGCGGCCTCCTACAGCGGCATCCTCGACACCCTGGCACCCGGTGTGCCGGCCCTGATGGACGCCATCGTGGCCCGGGAGAACCTGGCGCCGGCCTCGCTGTGGGGCAGTCCGATCCTCAACCTGCTCACCTGGCTCGACTTCAACCCGCGCTCCCGCGGCACCGGGCTGCGCGGCACCGCCCTGTACGTCTCCCAGGGCAGCGGGCTCGCGGGCGGCGCCGGCGACTGGCTGCCGGAAGCACTGGAGAGCGCCCTGTGGCCCTCCGCGCACGCCTTCACCGACGCCCTCGCGCTGCTGCGCGTCCCGGTCACCACGCACTTCTACTCAGGCGGAGGACACAGCTGGGCTTACTGGAAGCAGGAGTTCACCTCGTCGTGGCCGATGCTCGCGCGGGGTCTGGGGGTGCCGGTGTGATGTCGGTACCGTCGGGTCACGGAACGCAACGCAGGGGACGTCCGTCCAACACAGGACTTACCCCTCGCCCCACGGGCAACGGCCCGAGGGTGAGCCGCTTCCGGGTGAAAGGAGGGCCCCCCTTGGCCAGCCCCGCCCCGCACGGTGTACCGGAGGGCCGCGGTGCTCCCGCGATGCCGCCCGATCTGGCCGACCTGCTGCGCGCCCAGTTGGAGGAGGTCGCCGACGAGGTCGAGGAGGAGGTCCGCCGGCAGGTGCCCGAGTACGCCCGCCCCGCCGACGGGACCTACCGGGAGCACCTGAGAGCCGGGGTCGTGCAGGCGCTCACGCTGTTCGTCGACCACATCGCCGACCCGCGTGGCCGCGGGGACGCCATCGCGGCGACGTACTACGAACTCGGGCGGGGCGAGGCCCTGGAGGGGCGCAGCCTGGACGCCCTCCAGTCCGCGCTGCGGGTGGGCGGCCTGCACGCCTGGCGGCTGATGGGCCGCACCGCGGAGGAGCTGGGCCTGGACACCGCCGTCGTCACCGCGCTGGGCGAACTCGCCTTCCGTACCGTGCACGAGGTCGCCGAGGCGGCCGCCGCCGGATACTCCGAGGCCCGCGCGCAGCACACGGACGAGCTGGAACGGCGGCGCAGACGGCTCCTTGACCTGCTCCTCGGCGACGGGCCCGTGGCGCCGGCGGCGGTGCAGGACCTGGCGCACGGTGCCCGGTGGTCGGTGCCGAAGCAGGTCGCGGTGGTCGCGCTGGCGGCCACCCCGGACCAACGGGTGGAGGAGTGGCCGCTGGCCACCGCCGGGGCACTGGTGGACATGGACTCGCGGCCCCCGCGGATGCTGATCCCCGACCCGGACGGCCCCGGCCGATCAGGCAGCCGGGCCTTCGGGCTCGCGCTGCGCGGACGGCCGGCCGCCATCGGCCCGACCGTGCCGGTCGCGGAGGCCGCCCAGTCGCTGCGCTGGGCCACCCGGGCCCTCGGTCTGATGGGACGCGGACTGCTGCCCCGGCAAGGGGTGGTGCGCTGCGCGGACCACCTGTCGACACTCCTGCTGCACAGCGACGAACCGATGCTCGGCCGGCTGCGGGCGCGGGCGCTTGCGCCGCTCGACGCGGTCTCGGAGGGACAGCGCGAGCGCCTCGCCGAGACCCTTCTCGCCTGGCTGCTCAGCGGCAGCAACGTGCCGGAGGTCGCCACCCGTCTTCATGTCCATCCGCAGACCGTGCGCTATCGGCTGCGTCAGCTGGACAAGGTGTTCGGCGCGGCGCTGCACGATCCCGGCGCGCGTCTGGATCTCATCCTGGCACTCACCACGGCACAAAAGAACGAGGAATTCCTGAATTCCCGTCCATAACAGGTCCGTCGCTCAAGCGAATACGTTCGGGACATCCTTTCCACAGGCGTTTAACACGCCCCACCCGCAAAGGATCCCCCCATGCGTATTCGCTTGTGCCTCGCGGCACTCTCTCTCGTCGGCGGGGCCACGGTGGCCACCGTCACGGCGCCGTCCGCGACTGCCGCGGCCTGCTCGGACTTCGACGTCGTCGCAGCTCGCGGCACGTTCGAGCCGGGCACGCTCGGCTTCATCGTCGGCGACCCGGTGTTCTCGGCCCTGCAAGGGAAACTGACGGGCCGGAACCTGTCGAGCTACCGGGTGAACTATCCCGCGGACCTTTCCCCCACCTCGGCCGCGCAGGGCAACGCCGATCTGGTGAACCACGTGAAAAGCCAGGCGTCCACGTGTCCGAACCAGCGTTTCATTCTGGTCGGCTATTCGCAGGGCGCGAATGTCGTCGACAATTCCCTCGGCATCAGCAGCGCGGGCGCGGTGGTGGGCAGTCCCATCGTGGCCACGCTGCCCGCCGCGGTGGAGCCGAAGGTCGCCGCGGTGCTGTTGTTCGGCAACCCCATCCGGGCCATCGGCAAGAGCGTCACCGGCACGTACCAGAGCCGCACCATCGACTTCTGCGCCAAGGGCGACCCGGTGTGCGAGGCGGGCGGCAACGACACCCTGGCGCACCTCGGTTACACCGCGAACGCGGACGCGGCGGCGGCTTTCGCGGCGGGCAAGGTCTGAGTCCTGACTGGCGCCTCGGTACGGGAGGAAGGGCCCGGGAGTCGAACTCCCGGGCCCTTCCTCTCTGTTGGCCACTACCGGGGATCGCGGGCGAACTCCGTCAGCGCGGTGGACACCGGCTCGGGCCGGCCGTTGTTCTGCACCGGCGCCGCGGTCAGCACGTCGAGGTGCTGGTAGCCGTCCGCGACCACGGGGTGCAGATCGGCGGGGATGCGGCCCGCGAGCAGCCCGTCGCCCGCGAGAACCGTGAGCGTCGGGCGTGCGGTGAGCCCGTCGGGGTGCACGACGAGCCGCTTCACCTGCGGGGAGGTGGACAGTTCGAGGTCGGTGACGAGCTTGGTCGGGAAGTACTGCTCGGTGAAGTCCAGCGGCTGCGTGCCCATGCTGCGCGCCAGTTCCTGGATGTCGGTCACCTCCTTCCCGGCGGCGGTGAAGGGTGTTCCGTCCGAAGACCTGTACCCGGGGTCGTCGGCGTCGCCGATCCGGTCGTAGTTGCGCCAGGTGTAGAGCGGGCCGTGCGGTTCGGCGGGGATGGCCTTGTACTCGGCGCCGAAGAGACCTGGCTGTGCCGAACTCCCGTTGGTGACGGGGAAGTTCTTGTCGGTGACCGGTCCGCCGTCGAAGAAGCCCACGCTGCTCTGGAGGAAGGCCAGCGGGACGGACTGGTCGTCCATGAGCGCGCCGAGCACGGCCTCGTTGGTGAGCCGGAAGTCCTTCACGGTGGGTGAACCGGTGAGGAAGGTGGCGGTGTCCCTGGAGAACAGGAACCGGTTGGTGGCCTCGATGTTGGTGTTCCGGGGCAGGTAATCCGGCAGGTCGGACTCGCCGTCCGGATCCTGTACGGCCCCCACGCCGGCGATGGCGAGCAGGGTCATGGTCTCGGGGTTGAGCAGCACGGGCGCGGACAGGGAGCGCGGGAAGAGGCCGCTGTCGAGTCCGACCTGGACGACGCCGTAGCCGAGGCCGATGTCGGGCAGGCCGGTGTCGTCCGGGATGCTGCCGCTCAGGTCGCCGAGCGAGGTGGAGACGGTGGTGTCGAGGGCGAAGTACCCGGCGCACTGGTTCTGGCCGGCGTCGGCGGTGGTGGCGGGGTCGCCGTCGAAGTCGGCGGTGGCGAAGTAGCCGGTGATGACCCCGCCGAGCGAGTGCCCGCCGCACAGCACCTTGTCCTTGCGGACCTTCTGGTCGGGCAACTCGGCGGCGAGCAGGTCGTACTGGTCCCGGACGGTCTGCTCGATGCCGAGGCGGGCCATCCAGCCGAGCCGGCCGTCGCCGACGAATCCGGCGAAGGTGCGGCCCGCGACCTGCTTGCCCCGGTAGTAGTAGTCGACGGCGGTGTGCTGGTCGCCGGAGGCGGTTCCGGTGTGGTCCTCCAGGCAGTTGGAGCGCCGGTCCAGGGCCCAGAACTCGAGGTGCCGGCCCTGCTGGGCGGAGCGGGTGACGGTGTTGCGGGCGACGCTGTCGAAGGCTCCGGCGCCCTCCAGGATGCCGGGCTGGGCGACGAGGACCCGGTCGGCGTCGGCCGACGAGGCCGGGCCCGCGGAGGACCGGTAGCGCAGGTACGACAGCCAGTCGCACGCCGCGGGCCGGGCCCCGAAGGACGCCGGAAGGGGTGCCTTCACGCGGACGACGGTCTCGGTCACACCGCCGCTCGATCCGACGGCCGTCTCGGTGCGCGCACTCTCGGCGGACGCCGGCCCGGTGGCCGTCCCGGTGAACGCCCCGGTGGTCAGCAGCACCGCCAGCGCCGCGGTACGCCACGTTCCTGCTCTGCTGCGACTCGTGTTCATGCCGGGACGGTAGGCCGACACGCGACCGCTTCCCGGCGGTTGCTCACAAGAACGCAGGGCTCGGTGGACGCTTTGTCATCAGCCGCTGAGACCTTCGCTGACCTCTTTGCCCTGAGCGGCAGCGAGCCGTGCGAACGGCGGGGACGTCAGCCGTCCTGAAGCGTGCGGCGCGGTGAGCGGGCGTAGGTGCGGCGGTAGAGGGTGGCGAAGCGGCCGGGGTGGGAGAAGCCCCAGCGGGCGGCGATGTCGGTGACGGTGGCTCCGGTCTCGGGGTCGGCGGCCGCCAGCTCGGCGTGGGCCTGGGACAGGCGGACCTGGCGGACGTAGGCGAGGGGGGTGCACTCCAGGTGCCGGCGGAAGGCGTACTGGAGCGCACGGACGCTGACGTGGGCCGCCTCCGCGATCTCGGCGACGGTGAGGGGCCGGTCGGGGTGGCCCTCGATGAAGGCCAGGGCGCGTCGCAGGGCGGCCGGATGGGCGTCCTGGCGGTCCGGGCCCGTCGGGTCGGCGGACGCGGTGTTGGGGAAGGTGGCCAGGACGGTCGCGGCCAGGTGCTGGGCGGCGGTGGAGGCGACGAGCGGCTGGTCGGCGACGGCGGCGTCCGCGAGGACGTGGTCCTGGACGTAGCGGATGGTCGACCGCAGCCGCTCCCCCGCGGCGACGCTGAGCGGCCGGTGCCCGGTCAGCCGCACCGGTTCGGGGCGCAGCGGGTCCGCGGTCCCCGCGACCTGGGTGAGCAGGGCGGGGTCGAGCATGGTGATGTTGTAGCGGGCCGCGTGGATGCGGCCCGCGTAGGAGAGCTCCGGCGGAGCGAAGGACACCACGTCGCCGGGCCCGAAGGAGTCCGAGACGCCCTGGTAGACGTGGTCCTCGATGGTGCCCTCGTGGACCACGCACAGGCAGATCCGGCCCAGCGGGGTGACGGCGTAGCTCATGTCGAAGTCGAGGTCGAGCTCGTCGACGCTGACCGTGTCGATGGCGCTGCGGTGGATGCGCGCGCGGCTGCTGTCCGGGGTGCCGTTGCCGATGCGCATCTTCGCGTAGGCGTGACTGAGGAACTCCTCGGTGCGCTCCAGGTCCTCGCTGTCGAAGGTGAGCGTCTCCACGCGGCCAGGTCCTCCCTCTCACTGATCGGCGCTCGGCGTCTTCCTTTTCCCTCCCCCTACCCGCGAATGCCGCAAAGCTGCGTCGAGGCGTTTCGTTTTCTGTCCTGCCTGCTCACAAGGTGTGCGCTTGGTGTCTCGTGCCTGCGGCTTCCGCCGTTGAAACTGGAGAGTCGGTGACCGGGGAGTCACCGGACGGCAGGGGGAGAGGGTGGCAGGGCGGTACATGACGGATCGCGAAGAGCTGGTCGGGAAGATCGAGGAGCTCCAGGAGCAGGTCGCCCAGCTCCAGCAGGCCCTTGTCTCGCACGCCGTCGTCGACCAGGCGATCGGGGTCATCGTCGCCTTGAGCGGTCTGCGCTCCGAGCAGGGGTGGGAGATCCTGAAGACCGTCTCCCAGCGCACCAACACCAAGCTGCGGGACGTGGCCCTGCATGTCGTGCACTGGCCCGTCGTCGGCGCGCTGCCCCCGGAGATCCGCCCCGCACTGCGCATCGCGCTGACCGAGGCACGCGCGGTGCACGGGGGCCGGCCCCTGGTACGCCAGGAGCACTGGTGCGAGCGGTAGGCGGCGCTCTGGCGCGGTCGGCGCCTTGCCGTGGAAAACCGGGTGCCGGACCGGCCGGCCCGTGCGTACGGTTGATCGCATGAAGGTCATCAGCCGTACGCACCACACCGCAGCCGCGCGAGCGACCAGCTCGCCGGCTGCCGACGCCTGACCTCACCCCCTCCCCCGGCGGCCGGAAACGGTCCGCCGGTGCAGGATCTCCGGGTCGCCTCCCATCGCCGCGGTCGTTTCCGGTCCCATGAGACCCAAGGACCCCGCCATGGACTCCGACCGGACCGTACGCGTCTTCACCGACTTCTACCGCGAGCGCGGACACCACCTGATCACGGGGAGCACCCTGCTGCCGCCGCCCGGCGACCCGGTGCTGTTCACGACCTCGGGGATGCATCCCCTCACGCCGTATCTCGAAGGCCGCCCCCATCCCGGGGGCCGGCGTCTGGTCAACGTGCAGCGCTGTCTGCGCACCACCGATCTCGACGAGGTCGGCGACTCCACGCACCTGACGGTGTTCGAGATGCTCGGCTCGTGGTCGCTCGGCGACTACGGCCACTCACGGAGCCTGCGCTGGGGGTACGAGCTGCTCCGCGACGGCTTCGGCATCCCCCACGACAGACTCCACGCCACGGTCTTCGGCGGCGACGAGCAGGTGGGCCCTGATCTGGACGCCCTGCGCACCTGGGAGGAGTCGGGCGTGCCCGTGGAGCTCACCCGGGAGGACAACTGGTGGTCCAACGGTCCCGTGGGCCCGTGCGGCCCGGACTCGGAGATCTTCGTGTGGACCGGCGGCACCCCGCCGCAGGGCACGCCCACGACGGATCCGCGCTGGGTGGAGATCTGGAACCACGTCGTGATGCGGTACCGCCGTCTCGACGACGGCTCGCTCCAGCCCCTGGAGCGTCCCGGTGTCGACACCGGCATGGGTCTGGAGCGGCTGGTCACCTTCCTCCAGGGCCATGACTCGGTCCACGACACCGACCTGTTCGAGCCCTGGAGGCGGCTGCTGCCGTGGTCCCTGGACGAGCCTTCGCTGCGTCTGGTCAGCGACCATCTGCGCTCCGCCGTCGTCGTCATCGGCGACGGGGTGCGGCCGGCCAACACCGGGCGCGGCTACGTCCTGCGCCGGCTCGTCCGTCGGCTGCTCACCACGCTGCGGCGCGAGGACCCCTCCTGCACCCTCTCCGACCTGCCGGTGGAGCTCCTCCGGCACACGCTGGACCACTTCCGGCAGACCAGCGGGACAGTTCATGTCCGGGAAGTCCTGCTGGAGGAGGAACGCGGCTTCGACCGGCTGCTGGAGCGCGGTCGCCGTCTGCTGTCGGGGCCCAGGTACCGGGGGCTGCTGAGCGAGGAGGACTACGACTACCTCCACGACACCCACGGCCTCCCGCGCGACCTGGTGATCGGGCTGCGGCAGCAGGGGTGACGGCTACTCGGTGCGCAGGGCCGTGGCCGTACGGGCCCCGGCCGCCCAGCCCGCCGGGAGCAGCGCGCCCAGCAGGGCGATGACCAGACCGGCCAGGCCCAGCAGGAGCAGCTGCGGGGTGCCGTACACGTCGAGGACGGACGGGGGCAGGTCGGTGCCCGCCGCGTGTCCCATCACCGGCAGCACGAAGCCGTGCAGCGCGTATCCGGCGGGGACGCCGACGAGGCCGCCGAGCACGCCGATGCCGGCCACCGAGGCGAGGACGAGGCTCACGGTCTGCCGGGGCGACATGCCGATGGCCTTGCAGACGCCCAGGTCGTGGACACGTTCCCGGGTGTCGAGAACGACCGAGTTGAGCACACCGAGACCCGCTACGGAGACGAGCATCAGGGTGAGCAGCGCCGCCATGGTGTTCAGGACGAGGACCATGTTGTGCTGCCGGGAAGGGGAGTTGGCCGTGGCCTCGGCGCCGAGGGACTGGATCCGCGCGGAGAGCTTCTCGGCGTACGCGGCCGGGGAGACGCCCGCCTTCACGTCGACCAGGAACACCTGGGGCTTGGTCCCGGGGAAGTCGGCGGCGTTCGCCTGGATCTCCAGCTGGTCCTCCGCGCTGCCGAAGGCCACGCCGACGATCCGCAGGGCGGCCGTCTCCTTGCCGACCGTCACCCGCACGGTGTCGCCGATCTCCGTCCCGGTGGTCTCCAGGAACTGGCGGGGCACGACCACCTGGCCGGTGCCGTCCAGCCAATGGCCGGCGGTCATCGCGTAGGCGGCGCTGCCCGAGTCACCGGTGAACAGGCGGGCCCGGACGTTTCCGGTGATCCCGGCCACGGTGGCGTCCTGCTGGGCCTCGCCGTAGGAGGAGGCGGTGCCCGGCTGCGCCTCGATGGCGGCGCTCACCTGTGCCGGGTCGGCCTGCCGGGGCTCCTGGGTGCCGGGCGCGGGGACGTGTTCGCCGTGTGCCACGCCGGGGCCGCCGGTGAAGACGGTGACCGCGGCACGGTCCTCGGGGTCCTGGATCCGGCCGACCTCGTCGAGCGAGGAGGTGAGTCCGACGGCGAAGGTCGCCGCGATCGTGCCGAACGCGACCGCGAGCAGCATCGCGAGGGCACGGACCGGGTGGGCGAAGGGCGCCGCGAGGCCGTAGGTCACGGCCCGGGGCAGCGGGAGGCGGCCCGCCGCGCGGTGCGCCCACCGGCCGCGTCCGGTGCGCGGGGCCCGGCCGACGGCGATGGCCTCGACGGTGGGCAGTCGCCCGGCCCGCAGCGCGGGGACGAAGGCCGCGGCGCCGACGACCAGCAGGGCGCCGGCCGGGACCACGACGTCCACCCACCAGGCGACCGACAGGGTGGCGGTGCCGTACGCCTGCTCGGTTTCGTCGAGGAGGGGTAGGGCCAGCAGGTTGCCGAGGACGACGCCGAGCGCGATGCCCGCTCCCGCCGGGACGAGCGCCTGCGCCAGGTAGGCGCGGACGACCTCGCGCGGGGTGAAACCGATGGCCTTGAGGATGCCGATCCGGCGCAGACCGGTGCCGACCGCACCGCTGATCACGCTGCCGACGATGATCACGGACATGACGAGTCCGAGGACGCCGAACGCGATCAGGAAGGGGATGGTCGGCGCGGCCCCGCTGTCGGCGGCACGCTTGGTGTCCAGGTAGGACCGGGTGCCGAGCAGCGCCCCCGTGGGGACGGCGGCGGCGAGCTTCTTGCGATCGGCGGCGATGTCGCCCGTCGAGCCGGCCTCCTCGAAGCGGTAGAGCATCTGCCGGGTGACCGGCGCGTCCTTCGAGCCCAGGGCCCTGACCTGTGCGGGCGTCGCCCATGCGTCGGCGCTCCTGCCCGCGGAGGTGGCGAAGCCGACGACCGTGAGCGTCGCGCCGGAGGCCGTCAGGGTGTCGCCCACCTTGAAGGCGGGCCCCTGGTAGGAGGAGCTCAGCACGACCTCGCCCGGTCTTTTCGCCCATCGGCCGGCTGTGAGGTCCAGGTCGTCGACGGTGGCGTGCGGGCCGGTGCGTCCGACGAAGGTCAGCGCCGGGGGCTTGCGGCCGGCCGAGTCGGTGACCTGGAGGAGCGCCGTGGGATAGGGCCCGGCGCTCGCGGTGACCCCGTCCAGCCGCCCGGTGGCCGCGAGTTGTGCGTCGGTGACCTCGGCGGGGTCGAACCCGGCGGTGAGGTGGGCGCCCTGCTGCGCGGCGAAGGCGTGGTCGAAGGGCGCGTTGGTGACGACCATGAGGGAGCCGGCGACCACGGCGGCCGCCACGGCCATCATCGTGGCGATCGCGATGACCGCGGTCTGCACCCGGCGCCTGCCCACCCCGGAGCGGACCACGCGGACGAGCGGTCCGGTCATCGCACGGCCTCCGCGCGGGAGTCGAGGGCGACATGGCCGTCGACGAGGTGGACGGTACGGCTCGCGCAGGCCTGGGCCAGGGCCGGGTCGTGGGTGACCAGCACGATGGTCTGGCCGCCGCGGTGCAGGTCGACGAGGAGGTCACGGACGTCCTGGCCCGAGGCGCTGTCGAGGGCGCCGGTCGGTTCGTCGGCGAGGAGCAGGGCGGGCCGGTTCACCAACGCCCGCGCCACGGCGACGCGTTGGCGTTCACCGCCGGAGAGACGGCCGGGGTGGGTGCGGGCGTGCTTCTGGATGCCGAGGACCTCCATCAGCTCCGTCGCGCGATCCCGCACGGTGCGCCGCGGAACTCCGTTGAGCTGGCCGGGGAGTTGGATGTTGTCGAGGACGGTGAGGTCGTCGAGGAGGTTGAAGAACTGGAAGACCATGCCGATCCGTTCGCGGCGGAACCGGGCCAGCGCGTGCTCGCCGAGCCGGTCGATCCGCTGTCCGTCGACGGTCACCGTGCCCTCGGTCGGCTTGTCGAGCCCGGCGACGAGGTTCAGCAGCGTGGACTTGCCGCTGCCGGAGGGGCCGGTCACCGCGAGCGCCTCACCCTGGGCCACGGAGAGGTCGAGCGGTCCGAGCGCGGGTGCGCCGGCACTGTCGTAGCGCTTGGCCACGCCCTTCAGTTCGATGACCTGGGTCATGGGAGATCCCCTTCGGGAGTGTCGTCGGGCGGGTCCGCGCCATGACGGGCGGGGTGGCCGGGCCACGCGGTTGCGTCGGCGTGGCGAAGTTACGGACGGTCGGGTCGTCGGCGCGTCGGCCGGAGCACCGAGATACGGCCCTTCGCCGGGAGGATCCGGGGCCGGGGTCGTCCCCGAGGAGTACGTCCGGCGGAGGAGGCGCTGGTCATCCGGGCGGACGCGGGACGGGCCTGGGGGCCGTGACAATGGGCGCATGGAGACGGAGTACCTGCGGGGATGGCGTCGGCAGGTGCGTTTCGCGCTGCGCCCGGAGGCCAAGGGCGCCCCGCTGTCGCGGCGTTCGGTGTATTTCGACGTGCTGCTGGCCGTGCTGCTGACGCTGGTCGCGCTGGTGGTGGCGGCGCGCTATCCCGGCGACGGGCCGGTGCGGGTGTCGCGGGTCGAGTACGGAGTGCCCGTGCCTCCGGCGCCCCCGTCGCCGCCCCGGCCGCCCGTGCCCGGTGCGGACGTGGGGCAACCGGAAACCCCGCCCTGGGTCCTGGTCGTGCTGTCGACGCTGCCGCTCGCGGCGCGGCGGCGGTTCCCGCTGGCCGTGTTCGCGGTGGTGCTCGCCGCGGCACTCGGCATCGGTGACAACGCCTCCTGGATCACTGTGCTGACCTGTGTCATCGGCACGTACAGCGCGGTCATGTACAGCCGGTACCGGGCGGGGGCGATGACCGGTCTGGTGGTGGCGGCCGTCTTGGCGGGGGTGGCCTTCCGGTCGACGGATCCGGTGCTGCCGGGCTGGTCGAGTCCCGGGGTGGTGCTGCTGGTGGCCGGGGTCCTGGCCAGCGTGGTCCGGTTCGGGCAGCGGCGGCTCGCGGCGAGCCGGGACCGGTTCGCGGCCCTGGAGCGGGCCCATGAGGAGGCGACCCGCAGGGCCGTTGAGGAGGAACGCGCCCGGATCGCCGCGGAGTTGCACGATGTCGTGACCCACAATGTGAGCGTGATGGTGATCCAGGCGGGCGCGGCGCGCAAGGTCATGGACGTGGCACCGGAGCGTTCCAAACAGGCGTTGCTCGCGGTCGAGGCCGGCGGGCGGGCCGCGATGGCCGAACTCCGGCATGTGATGGGCCTGTTGGCCGCCCCGGACACCGGCAGGCCGGACTCCCCCGCCGACGGTCTCGAACCGCAGCCGGGGCTCGGGCGGTTGGACGCGCTGATCGACCGGGTGCGGGCCGCGGGAACTCCGGTCGGGGTCGCGGTGTCGCTGCCTGCCGAGCCGCTGCCGCCGGGGGTGGACCTGACGGCGTACCGGGTGGTGCAGGAGGCGCTGACCAACACCATCAAGCACGCGCCGGGCGCCGAGGCCGTCGTCACCGTCGGCTGGTCCGACGACCTGCTGGAGATCGAGGTCACGGACACCGGCGGGGTCCGCGTCGCGGTTCCGGCGGACGGGAACGGGCGCGGGCTGATCGGGCTGCGCGAGCGCCTCGCGGTCTACGGCGGCGAGCTGACGGCCGGTCCGACCCCCGCCGGCGGCTTCCGGATCAGGGCGGAGCTGCCGTGGCGGACGACGTGAGCGGAGACACGGTGAGGGCGGTCATCGCCGACGACCAGGCCCTGGTCCGGACGGGGTTCGGGATGATCCTGGCCGCGGACGGCATCGAGGTGACCGCGGAGGCGGCCGACGGGGCGGAGGCGGTCGCCGCGGTCCTGCGAACCCGTCCCGACGTGGTCCTCATGGACATCCGGATGCCCGGCATGGACGGCATCGAGGCGACCCGGCGCATCCTCGCCGAGGACTCCGCGGGCGAGATCCGGGTGATCATCCTGACCACCTACGACCTCGACCACTACGTGTACGCGGCGCTCACGGCGGGGGCGAGCGGCTTCCTCCTGAAGGACGTCACACCCGAGCATCTGGTGGCCGCCGTACGGCTGGTGCGGTCCGGGGACGCCCTGCTGGCGCCCGCGATCACGCGCCGCCTGATCGAGCGCTTCGCCCACCGCGAGGCCGCGCCGCAGGCCTCCCCGCACCGCGACCTGTCGGGGCTGACGCCACGCGAGCTGGACGTGCTGCGGCTTCTGGCCACCGGGCTCAGCAACGCCGAGCTGGCCGAGCGGCTCTTCCTGAGTCCGACGACGGTGAAGACCCATGTCGGACGGATCCTGTCGAAGCTGGAGCTGCGGGACCGGGTGCAGGCGGTGGTCCTCGCCTACGAGAGCGGGCTGATCACTCCGGGCGGCCCCGCGGAGCGTGCGCGTTAGGACACGGTCCGGCCTTGCAGAGCGCGCGACAAGCCATGACCCGGCCGCGCAGAGCGCTCGTCAGGACACGGTCCTGCCGAGTAGCGCTCGTCAGGACACGGTCCTGCCGAGTAGCGCGCGTCAGGACATCAGTCCGGCGGCGATCGTCGCCCCCAGCTCCCAGCACGCCTCGATGTCCGTCTTGGCCGGTTCGCCGGTCACGGTCACCGGTTCGGCCGCACGGCGCCAGCCCAGCCCCGCCGTGATCGACTCGATCCCGCGCAGGGCTCCGGTGACGTCGTTGCCGCCGTGCACGAAGGCCCCGAACGGACGGCCGCGCGTCTCGTCGAGGCAGGGGTAGTAGACCTGGTCGAAGAAGTGCTTGAGGGCACCGGACATGTAGCCGAGGTTGGCCGGGGTACCGAGCAGGTACCCGTCCGCCGCCAGCACGTCCGAGGCGGTGGCGGACAGGGCCGCCCGGCGTACGACGCGGACGCCCTCGATCTCCGGGGCCGTCGCTCCGGAGACGACGGCCTCGAACATCGCCTGGCAGTTCGGCGAGGGCGTGTGATGCACGATCAGCAAGGTGGCCACGCCCGCACCCTGCCCTGCCTCGGCTTTCGACCGCAAGCCGGGCCGCGTCCACGGGGTGCCGGGCTACGATGCCGGGACACCGCGAGGGGGGAGCAGGTCGTGGCCGGAGAGGGACAGCGGGCGGCGGAGGTCTTCGACGCGCTGGGGCTGACGTACGAGAAGGCGTTCGCGCGCTCCGAGGCGCACCTGGCGTCCCTGGAGTGGCTGCTCGGACGGCTGGCCCCGGGCAGCCGGGTCCTGGACGTCGGCAGCGGCACCGGCCGCCCCACGGCGTCGACGCTCTCCGACGCGGGCCATGAGGTGCTGGGGGTGGACGTCTCCCCCGTGATGGTGGAGCTCGCGGTCCGGCAGGTCCCCCGGGCCACCTTCCGTCTCGCCGACATCCGCGAACTGCCACTGGAGGAAGGCGCGTTCGACGCGGTGTGCGTGTACTTCTCCCTGCTTCAGATGTCCCGCGCGGAGCAGTCCCGGGTGCTGGGGCGGCTCGCGCGGGCGCTGCGTCCGGGCGGGAGTCTGGTGCTGGCCACGGTGCCCGCCGACGTGGAGGACCTGGCGATCGAGTTCATGGGCCGGCCGGTCCGGGCCACGAGTTTCACCGCCGAGGACGTGGTGGCCCTGGTGCGGGACGCGGGTCTGGAGGTGGAGTCGGAGCACCTCGTGGACTTCACACCGGACCACCCGGAGGGCGCGCCGGAACCGCATCTGTTCGTGTACGGCCGGCTTCCGGCGTGACACCGGTGTCCCTGCGCGTGCGGAAGGGCCGGACACCCGTCTGTCCGGCCCTTCCGTGCCCGCAGGGTCAGCCGCCGTTCAGCCGTGTGCGCAGCAGTCCCTTGCCGATCTCGGCGCCCTTGCGACTGTCCGCCTGGGCCTTGCGGAACAGGTCGGCGACCTCGGTGTCCTTGGCGCGTTCCGCGTCCTGGATGTAGCTCTCCAGCCGCAGCGCGTTGCTCAGACACGCCTCCACGTACCAGATCAGGTTGTAGTCCTTGTCCGGCGTACCGGTCGCGCCGCCGGTCTCCGTGCTGCTGGTCATACCGGGCCTCCTCCAGCGGTGGTCGTTCCGGAGCCGGACGAGTGCCCCTCGTGCGCGGGGGAAACGCCTCGCAGGGGGCGCGACCGGTCCCCCGTTCCGGTCGTTCCCCCTGCGGTGCGTCCGAACTTACGTGACCTGCGGACTCCTGTGAATCGCGCCGATGCCCGCTGGGCCGGGCGCAGGGCTCACCCGTGCACGGGTGCGTCCGGTTGGCCCGGATCGTCCCGCGGCAGGACGGGAGGTTCGAGTTCTCCCGTCGCGAGATGGGCCAGCACGACCTCGTAGAGATCGCTGCCGGAGGCGAGGAGCCGGCGTTCGAGGACCGGTTCGGCGCTGCGGACGTGCTCCCGCACGGTCTGCGCGTGCACGGCCAGTGCCTGAGCGGCCCGCTCCGCGTTGCCGCCCGCCGCGATCCAGCTGCGCAGGGTGCGGCGCAGATCGCGGGCGTCGCTGTCCAGGCGGCCGAGCAGTTCCCGTGCCCAGGCCTCCAGGGCGGGGCCGGCGAGGAGGCCGCCCAGCCGGGCACGGGTCTGCCGGGCGCCTGCGTGGCTGCCGTCCCGTCCCTCCTGTCCTTCCCGTCGGCCCTCTCCGCCCTGTCCGTCCCGTCGGCCCTCTCCGCCCTGTCCGTCCTGTCCGTCCTGTCCGTCAGCGAGGCTGACCTGGGTGCTCAGGGCCAGATGGACGGTCGCGCGGACGGTCAGGTCGGTGAAGTCGGTACGCAGCAGGGCCTCGACGCGTTCCATACGGGCGCGGACCGTGTTGCGGCTGACACCCAGCACTTTCGCGGCGCTCACGGCGGTGAACTCCAGGCCGAGACGGGTGGTGGCGAGCAGTTCCGCGCGGGTGTGGTGCGGCAGGGTGTCGAGCGGGCGCAGAAGCCGGGCGGTCCACGCGCGCAGCGCCGCCGGGTCCATCAGCCGTTCGGGGTGGGTGCGTTCGGCGTACACGGCCGCCCTGTCCGGCCGTACGCGCGCCACGGCGAGGGCGCTCACCGCCTGTCCGTAGGCGGCGGCGGTCCGGGCGAGGCTCTGGTGGGCGCTGCCGCCGAGAAGGGTGCCGGGGTGGCGGTCGACGAGCGAGCGCAGGGCTTCGCCGCAGGCGTCCCCGGCGGCCACGAGGATCACGTGTCCGTCCATGGCCGGGCAGCGTACGACCAGCGCCCGGCCCCCGGTCACGCCGAGGCACTCCTCGGCGAGCCGGTCGCGTTCCGCCGCGTCGCCTTCGAGGACGTAGACGCAGGCCGTGTCCGTGTCGAGCAGTCCGGGCCACAGCCCCGCGGCGACGCGGCGCGCTGCGACGGTGTCCTCCACCATCAGCAGCTGGAGTATGGCCAGGCGCAGATCGGAGGTGGCCCGCTTCAGGCGCCGGTCGGCCGCGGTCGTCTCCCGGGCGCGCAGCAGGAGTTCGAGGACCTGGGCGGTGTGCGTGAGGATGTCGGAGGTGCGCCGGTCGAAGGGGTCGGGGCGGGCCACCGCGAGCACACCGGCCGCCGCCGGGTTCGGGTGTTCGACCCTGAGCAGGCGCACATGGCCGCGCCCGTCCGCCGAGGCCGCGGAGGCGATCCGGCCGACGCGGATGTCCGCGACGAGGGTCTCGTCGAGCGGCATGCGGGGGCCGGCGACGAGGATTCCGGCGTCGTCGTGGAGGGAGGCCGCGCCGTGCACCGTTTCCCCGAGCCAGGCGACGAGTCTGCTGATGTCACGCCCGGTTGGCCTGAGATGCTCCAGGAGCTCCTGCGCCCACGCCGAATTCCCGGCGTCCATCGCCCTGCCGCTCGTCGGCCCACCCTCCTGACCTGCCACGTCACCCTTCTCCTCGCCGCTCGCACCCTCCTGACATACCGCTCGGTACGTTACCTCACGTGCGGTCGGCGGTCGGCGGGGCGGACGCCGTCAGAAGGTGAGAAGGCGGGTGTGAAGGTGCCCGTCGCGCGGAAAGTGTGGGGGAGCCGCGGGGAGGCGGGCGGTGAGGGGATACCCGCATTTCCGGGCCACCCGGCAGGAGGCGATGTTGTCCTCGCTGTGGAGGAGTTCGAGGCGCACGAGCCCGTCACCGGCAAAGGCGTCGAACGCCCAGGAGGTCAACGCGTCCAGGGCCCGCGGCGCCACCGCCCGGCCCCGCGCGTGTGCCGCCGTCCAGTACCCGACCTCGCCCGAAGGGCCGCCCGGGGCGGGGCGTTTGAGAACGACGTGCCCCACGAGGCGTTCACCGGCGGCGACTTCACCGGACCCGCACCGCACCCCTTCCTCGACGACCGCGAAGGCGAACCGGTCCCTCTCATGCCACCCCCGCTCCTGCTCCCGCACCCACCGCTCGGCCTCCACCTCACCGTCCACGACGGAGCCGATCCAGCGGCGCAGCTCCTCGTCGCGGTGCAGGACGGCCAGCTCGGCGGCGTCCGCAGGCCGCCAGGGTCGCAGCACGAGTGCCGGCGCCTTCGCGGCGGCAGGGGCGTGGAGTCGTACGGCGATGTGTTCCCGGTCCATGTCCGGAGCGTAGGTGACAGGCACCGTCGGGCCTCGCACGGGTCGGCCGCGGCGCCGCTCCCCGGCCTCCGTCGCCGTCCCACCGCGACGGCATAAGCTCGTCGAATGGCCAAGTACTTCGACGTGCACCCCGACAACCCGCAACCCCGCGCCATCTCGCAGATCGCCGAGAGCATCCGGTCGGACGCCCTCATCGCGTACCCGACGGACTCCTGCTACGCGCTCGGCTGCCGGCTGGGCAGCCGGGACGGCATCGACCGGATCCGCAGCATCCGCCATCTCGACGACCGGCACCACTTCACCCTGGTCTGCCAGGACTTCGCGCAGCTCGGCCAGTTCGTACGGGTCGACAAGGACGTGTTCCGGGCGATCAAGGCGTCGACGCCCGGCAGCTACACCTTCATCCTCCCCGCGACGAAGGAGGTGCCGCGGATGCTCCAGCACCCGAAGAAGAAGACCGTCGGCGTGCGCATCCCGGACCACGTCGTCACCCAGGCGCTCCTGACCGAGCTGGGCGAACCGCTGCTGTCGAGCACCCTGCTCCTGCCCGACGAGGAGGAGCCGATGACCCAGGGCTGGGAGATCAAGGACCGTCTCGACCACGTACTGGACGCGGTCGTCGACTCCGGCGACTGCGGCACCGAACCGACGACGGTGATCGACTTCTCGGGCGGCGAGGCGGAGATCGTCCGGAAGGGCGCGGGCGACACCAGCCGCTTCGAGTAAAGCCCCGCTCAAGCGGGAGGGGGCCATGGCGGCGACTTCGATGGTGCGTGCAAGCATGTGCCCGGCCCGGTTCCGCCGGGCCGGCGAACTGCTCGCCGTCGCATGCGCAGAGAGGCACCCCCATGACCTCCGTACAGGGAACCGACGTCGACATCCCCACCGAGGACGGCATCGCCGACGCCTATCTGGCCCACCCGGCCGACGGCGCGCCCCGGCCCGCCGTCCTGGTCTTCCAGGACGCGTTCGGGCTGCGCCCCCAGCTGAGGTCCATGGCCGACCGGCTCGCCGAGGCCGGCTACACGGTCCTCGTGCCCAACGTGTTCTACCGGCACGGACGCGCGCCGGTCTTCGACCTTCCGGAGTTCATCGACCCCGGGGCCCGGCCGGAGATCTTCGAGAAGATCTCGCCGGTGATGCAGGCGCTGACGCCCGAGCTCGCGATGCGGGACGCCGGGGTGTATCTGCGCTGGCTGGCGGAGCGCCCCGAGGTCGCCGAGGGCCCGGTGGCCCTCACCGGATACTGCATGGGCGCGCGGCTGTCGCTGCTCACCGCGGGCACCTATCCGGACCGGGTGGCCGCGGCGGCAGGCTTCCACGGCGGGCGCCTGGCCACCGACACCCCTGACAGCCCGCACCTGGTGGCGAAGCAGATCACCGCGGAGCTGTACTTCGGGCACGCCGACAACGACCACTCGCTGCCGCCCGAGCAGATCGAGCGTCTGGAGGCCGCACTGACCGAGGCCGGAGTACGGCACCGCTGCGAGGTCTACGAGGGCGCCCCGCACGGCTTCACCCAGGCCGACACCGCCGCGTACCACAGCGAGGGCGACGAACGGCACTGGGCGGCACTGCTCGACCTGCTCAAGCGCACGTTCTAGCAGGCGGAGCGGGGCGGCTCGACGCCCAAGTGGCGGCGCAGGAAGTCCACTTGCCGCTCCAGCAGCTGCCGGGTGACGGTCGAGCCGATCGGCTGGTGGCCGATGCCGGGGAGGATCAGGAGTTCGTGCGGGCGCCCCGCGGCCTTGAGCGCCGCGGACAGGCGGAGGGTGTTGACCGGCGGGACGTTGGTGTCGGCGAGCCCGTGGATCAGCAGCAGCGGCCGGGGCAGCCCCGGCGCGTCGCGAAGCAGGTCACAGGCCTCGTACCGGTCCGGGTGCAGGTCGGGATGACCGAGGAACCGCTCGCGCCAGTGCGCGTGGTACAGCCGCTGGTCGGTGACGCCCGCACCGGCCACGGCGGCATGGAAGACGTCCGGGCGGCGCAGCACGGCCACCGCGGCGAGCGCACCGCCGAAGGACCAGCCGCGGAAGGCGACCCTGGCGAGGTCGAGGTCGGGACACCGGCGGCCGGCCTCGCGCAAGGCGCTGACCTGGTCGTCCAGGACGGGTCCGAACAGGTCGCCATGGACCTCACGCTCCCAGCCGGGTCCGCGGCCTGGGGTGCCGCTGCCGTCGGTCGTCAGCACCGCGCAGCCCTGCTCGGCGAACCACTGGGCCAGCAGCACCCGCGAGTCGAGCTCGGTGGTGACGCGTTGGAGGGCCGCGCCGCCGTACGAGTCGACGAGCACCGGCAGCGGGCCGCCGCCCCGGCGGTGCCAGGAGGGCAGGTGGAGCCGGGCGCGAAGCGCTCGCGGGCCCAGGACGAAGTGCTCGGCGCGGATGTCGACCACCGGGCGTTCGGCGTACGACAGGACGGTGACGGCCGGTCTGCCCGCGCGCAGCACCTCGGCCCGCCCGCCGGGCCGCTCGGCGTCCCGGGTGACCCGGACCAGCGTGCCGCCGCTCCGGGTACCGGAGTGCACGCCGGGCCCGGAACTCAGCTGTCGTAGGCCGGACTTGGGGCCATAGCTCCACAGGTGGGTCTCGGTGGGTTCGTCGGTGGCCGTGAACAGGACGTCGTCGCCGTCGGTGCCGAGCACCGCTCGCAGCTGAAGTCCCTGCGGGGTGACGTCCGTTCCGTCCCAGGTGAGGTGCCGGGTCCCGCTCGTGTCACGGTGGGCGAGAAGGGCACCGGAGGCCGTGCGTGCGGGCAGCCCCGGGACGAGGTGCACCCAGCACGCGTCGCGCTGTTCGCGCAGGACGGCGGTCCGGCCGTCGTCGGGGTCGATGCCGAGGAAGCGGACGGTGCGCTGGTCACGTGACTGCACGAGAGCCCAGGGGCCGTGCGTGTCCCATCCGGCGCCCACGACGTATTCGTAGGCGTCCCGGCCCCAACTCACCTGTAGCGGCGAGCTGTCGAGGCTTGAGACCCATAACGTGACGTCGGGGTTGGGCGTGCCGGCGAGGGCTGTGCGGCGGACTTCGCGGCCCGGGTCACCGGGGGCGGCCAGGTCGGGTGAGCCGGTACCGGCCGCCCTGCCGCCTCCGCCGGCCGGATCGACCACCTGATCGGCCGTCGGCCAGGGCTGGACGCGCCTGGAGTCCGTCCGCGCGAACAGCAAGTGATTGCCGTCCGGCGACCACCAGTGTCCACGGGCATCGTCGAGGGACGTGGCGGTGGTGTGGGGGGCGACCCCGAACTCGACGCCGGGCGTGGGTGTTTGGGCTATCGACCGGTCCCCTGTCCCGTCCGCCTCCACCACGCGCAGGGTGCCGTGCGAGACGTAGGCGATGCGGCGCCCGATGGGGTCGGGCCGCGGGTCCGAGACTGGTCCGACGACGGGCAGCCGCCGCGGCTCCCCCTTGCCTGAGTCCACGGTCCACAGCCCGCCGCCGAGGGCGAAGGCGACGACCCCGGCCGCCGCGTCGGCGCCGCACGCCTCGACACCCCCCGCCCGCCCCCTGCGCTCCAACCGCCCGCCCTCGAGCAGCCGAACGGGATCGGCCAGCAGGCGTTCCCTGCCGGAGGCCACGTCCAGCGCCCACAGACAGGTCACCGGGTCGTCGCCGGTGCGCCCGCGGAGGAACAGCACGGTGTCCCCACCAGTGCCGACGACGAACCGCCCGGGGACACCACGGGTGAAGCGGAGGGTGCGGACGAGCTGTTCGGGGAGGGTGGTGAGGGGCATGACGGTGTCTTACCACCGGCCCCGCAAATAAAACGTGTGTTCGATTAAAGAGGCCACCTGCTCACCGTGCCTCGGCCTCGGCGGATGCCTCCCGCAGCCGTCCGAGCCACTCAGCGGCCAGCCTGCGGCCGTTCGGGAGTTGGTCGTGGCGGTCCCATCGCCAGGTCGTGATCATCGCGAGGACGAGGAGTCGGCAGTCGTGCAGCAGGTCCTGGTCGATGTTCGCGTAATGCCCGGCGACGTCGTCGGGCGCGTGGGCGAGATCGAATTCGACGGGGCCCCGGCAGCAGGTCTCCAGGTCGATGAAGAGAGGCCCGCTCTCGGTGGCGAGCAGGTTTCCCGGGTGCGGCTCGCCGTGCAGCAACTGGTCGGCGGTGCCGCGCTCGCCGATCACTCGCCGCAGACCTCGCAGGGTCTCGTCGAGGAGTTGTCGGTCCGCGTCGGCCAGCGCCGGTGTGCGGCCGCGGTCCGCCAGAAGGCGTTGCGCCTGGTCGACGCGGACCGTGAAGTGCGGTGCAGGGAGGTCGAGTTGGCGCATACCGGCATGCAGTCTCGAGAGCGCGTCGGCGTATGCGGCGGGTGGGACCTCTGGGGGCACGGTCGGTTCGTGGTAGGTCCACAAGGTGACTACGAAGCCATCGCGCTCGTGGACGCCCGGAGTCACGCGAGGTGCGAGCGCGGCCACCGGGCTTCCCACCTCGGCGAGCCGCTGAGCGAGTTCGACCTCGAACTGAGCGACCTGGTCCGCCACCGGCGCGACCCGGGCCAGGACGTCACAGGGCAGCAGCCGCAGAGTCAGCTTGTTCGAGTCCTGGAGCACGGTCGCTTCGTCGGCCGCGAGGCCCAGTGACGCGGCCGTCGCCCTCGCCGCGGCCACCGCACGCGGAAGCTCCGAGACCTGCATCACCGACCGGCCTTCCCGTGTGCACCGCCATGCCGGTTCATGCGGTGCCGGAAGGCGCACGGTACCAAGACGAGCGCGCCGGCCGGACCGAATAAATTCCGCTCACCCCGTGGCCCGGGAGGCGGCGGTTCGGGCCGACTCAGCGGGCCTGGCCACGCCGCCAGGACCGCAGGACACGAAAGCGGTCCGGACACTCCGGGTCCCGGTCCACCACCTGGATCGGTGCATCCGCCCACTGCCACACGCTGATCCCCGCAGTGCGCCCGAACCGGATCCGGCCCCGAGTGCCCTCGACGGCGACACCCTGCCAGGACTCGGCGATGCGCGCCCGGTCCGTGCCGTGCTCCCTGAGCAGCGCGGCGAGGACGGCGACCGTGTCGTAGCCCTCGTACGCCACGAACGACGGCGGTCGGCCCAGCCGCTCACGCAGGCTCGCCTCGACCTGCACTCCGACCGGGCCGAGTTCCTCGGGCAGATACCGCAGGAACGCGATCCCGGCACCGTCGTCACCCAGCAGCGTCTCCCATGAGGCGAACTCGGGCTGCCCGGCCGGGGCGCCGACGAGGACCCCGGCGAGACGCCGGTCGCGGCGGACCGCACGGACGATCGGCGCCGCCGGGTCCGGGGAGCCGACCAGGAGCAGGAGAGCCGTCGTACGCTGCTCGACCAGCTTGTCGCACAGGGCGGTCGGGGAGTTTTCCCGCACGTCGAGTTCGACGACGGTGCCACCGCGAGCGACGAGGTGGTCCCTGAGGATGCGGACTCCGGAGGCCCAGTACACGCTCGGCTGGGTCGCCACGGCGATGTGGTGGTGGCCCGCGTCGAGGAGGAAGTCCGCGTAGATCCGCCAACCGTGGGACTGTGGTGGCGAGAGGCGCGCGACCCGGTCAGTCGGCCGCTCGGTGAGCGTGTCCAGAACCGCCGACGAGCACAGGAACGGCAGACCCAGTGCGTCCGCGCGGGCCGCGGCTGCCCGGGCGACGACGCTGTGGTACTCCCCCGCCAGGGCGGCCACCCCCAGTCCGGCCAGCTCGTCCACGGCGGCCTCGGCCGTTCCCGGATCCGCTGCGGTGTCCCGGACGACCAGCTCAAGGGGTCTGCCGCCGATTCCACCGCTGCCGTTGACCGAGTCGGTGCCCAACTCGATGCCGGCCAGCAGGTGTTGGCCCGCTTCGACCCAGCCGGGCCGGGTCAGTGGAACGAGAACGCCGATCCGGACGGCAGATCCGAAGTCCGAGTCCGGGTCCGGGTCCGCTCCAGCCGATGAAAGGGCCACGCCGTCGTCCACCTCGTCCCTCGGGGGTGAGTCCATGGGCGTGATCCTGCCGGACCTCGCCTCCACAGGGCCTACCCCCATCCGGCGCGCAAGCTCAACTACTCACCCCGCGCAGTCCGCGTCCCACCGACCCTTTGCTCCGCGCCCCTCGCCACCGCCGACACCATTCGCCGGATGTCCGCCAGGTCCGCCTCGAACTCGGCCGTGAGGTCGACCGGGAGGTCCAGCCACCGTCCGACCCTGCCGTGGCCGGGGAGTTCACCGGCCGGGAGCTGACTGCGGCGGCCGCGCGGATCGAGGGCACCGGGGGTGAAGCGGCCGGACGCCTCGGAGGCGGCGAAGCCGATGACGAAGGTGCTGATCAGCCGCTCCAGTCGGGGCACTTCCGACTCCGGGACCCCGGCCTCGATGAGCGCGAGATAGATGATGTCGACCGCACGCACGGCGTCCGGAGTGACGGCAGGGCGCGAGAAGAGCAGGTGCGCCGCCCAGGGGTGACGCTGGGTCACCGCCCGGCAGGCGTGCGCGAGGGCGTCGAGCCGCTGGTCCCAGCTCGGTTCCTCGCCCCCGAGCGCTGCGCCACCGCCGTCACCGCCGTCCACGTCGTCCGTCGGCAGCAGCGCGGACAGCAGGCGTCCCACCATCCCGTCCAGCAGGGCCGCCTTGTCCTTGACGTGCCGGTACAGCGCCATCGGCGTGACCCCGACGCGCTCGGCCAGCGCACGCATCGACACCGCCTCCAGGCCGCGCTCGTCGGCGATGGCCAGGGCCGCGTCCAGGATCTCTTCCCGTCTGCCACTCATGGGTCTACAGTGTAGACGTATACGCCGTAGACCCTGCTTCGCAGGCAAGCAGGCACGCAGGCACGCAGGCACGCAGACAAGGGGGGCGGATGCTCGTCACGAACGGGTTGGTGAAGTCCTACGGCCGTCATCGCGCGCTCGACGGTTTCGATCTGACGGTCGAGCCGGGCGAGATCGTCGGTCTGATCGGTCACAACGGCGCGGGCAAGACGACCTTCGTGGAGATCGTCACCGGCCTGGTGCGCCCCGACGCGGGCAGCGTCCGCATCGGGCCGTACGACGCGCTGAGCGAGGGCCGCGACGCCCGGCGGCTCGTCGGGGTCGCTCCGCAGGAGTTGGCCCTGTACGGCAGTGTCACCGTACGGGAGAACCTGCGGCTGCTCGCCGGGCTTGCCGGACTCCGGGGCCGGCGCCGCGACGCGGGGATCGCCCGGGTCCTGGAGGAGCTTCAGTTGTCCGCGGTCGCGGACCGGCCCGTGGGCATCCTGTCCGGCGGACAGCGGCGCCGGGTCCAGGCGGCCACGGCGATGGTCGGCTCACCACCGCTCCTGCTGCTCGACGAGCCGACGGCCGGCGCCGATCCGGAGACCCGCTCGGCTCTGCTGGCCGCGGTGAGGGCTCGCGCCGAAGCCGGTGCCACCGTCGTCTACACGACCCACTACCTCCCCGAACTCGTCGACCTGGACGCCACGTTGGCGATCGCGCGAGCAGGCCGGGTCATCGCGCGCGGCACCCAGGAGGAACTCACCCGGCATCTGCCCGGCGAACTCCGGGTCACCTTCGCCGACCCGGCCGAACCCGAACTCCGCATGCCGACCACGGATCCCGGCGCCGACCTGGCGGCCCTGCTCGCCTCCGGCCGCACGCCCGCCTCCGTCGACGTCCACCGTCCCGGCCTGGACGACCTGTACCACTCCCTGGAGACGACGACACCGGAGACCGGGCCGACGGAAACCACGACACAGCAGTCCACGACACAGCAGTCCACGGTCACGCACACCACGGCACCCACGCGGACGGAGCCCCACGATGCCGCCGCGTGACTCCGCGACCCGTCTGAGCGTCCTGATCCGCCACAACACGCTGCTGATGCTGCACGAACCGGGCCCTTTGCTGAGCCGGATGATCCTGCCGCTGGTCTTCATGACCCTCCTGCGCCCGCTCTATCTGTCCGCGCAGGGCCACGCGGCCGGTACCGAACAGGCGGTCGTCGGCACGCTGGTCACGTTCTCGCTGCTCGCCCTCAGCATCTCGGGCAACGCGATCCTCTCCGAACGCCTCGGCCGCACCTGGGACCGGCTGCGCGGCACTCCTCTGCACCCGGCGGAGCTGCTGCTCGGCAAGGCCGTGCCCGTGCTCACCGCTCTGCTCGCGCAGCAGTCGCTGATCGTCGGCTTCGGGGTGTGCGTGTTCGGACTGCGCGTGCCGCATCCGTTCCTGCTGCTGGGGGTGCTGCTCAGCTGGAGCTGCACGCTGCTCGGCCTCGGGGCGCTGCTCGGGGTGCTGGTCCGCACGATGGGCGAGCTCTCCGCCGCCTACGACATCGGCGGCATGCTCCTCAGCAGCGTCGGCGGCGCGCTCGTCCCGCTCGCCGTCCTGCCCGGCTGGGTCGCGGACGTGGCCCCGGCCTCCCCCGGCTACTGGGCCGCTCACGGCTTGCGCGCCGCACTCGCGGGCGACGCCTCCACCGCGGCGACGGCCTGCGCCACCCTCTTCGGCACGGCCGCGGTCTGCACGACCCTGGCCTCGGTCCGGCTCCAGGGCCGCAGCGGGCGGATGGTGGCCCTCTAGACGGACAGGTTCGCGTAGTTTCCCTGCCCGCGACCCGTGTGCGATGACTTTCCGGCGCTGCCACGGTCCACCTCATGTACGACTCCCGCAGAACGGATGTGATGACGATGCCGAGCAGCTCCGCCTACGCCAAGGTCAACGGCCTGGAGATGTACTACGAGATCCATGGCGCGGATCGCGAGGACGGCCGTCCGCTGGTGCTGCTGCACGGCGGTGTCCTCACCGTGGATCTGACGTTCGCGGGTGTACTGCCCGAACTGGCCGCTCACCGGCGGGTGGTGGCTCCCGAACTCCAGGGGCACGGGCACACCGCCGACATCGACCGTGACATCTCCGTGGCCGGTCTCGCCTCCGACGTGGTGGCGCTGCTCGACGAACTCGGCGTGCGCCAGGCCGACTTCCTCGGTTTCAGCCTGGGCGGTCTGACCGCCCTGGAGATCGCCGTCCGGTATCCCGAGCGCGTCGGACGGCTCGCGCTCGCCGCCACCATGTACACCCAGGAAGGTGTCCATGAGGAGGTGCGCGTACCGGACTACAGCTCGCCCCTGCTGCCGAGCCAGGCGGACTTCCAGGAGATGGCCGACGCCTACGCGGCCGTCGCACCGCACCCCGAGCACTTCCAGGAGTTCCTCGCGAAGACCTCCGCGGCGGCGCAGGCCCCGCTTCCCTGGACCGCCGACGACCTGCGCGGGCTGCGGGCACCCACACTTCTGGTCATCGGCGACAGCGACTTCGTACGCGTGGAGCACGCGGTGGAGATGCAAAGCCTGATCCCCGGCGCGCAGTTGGCCGTTCTCCCCGCCACCAAGCACATGACCCTCATGCGGCGGACATCCCTGCTGCTGCCCCTCCTGGGCGAGTTCTTCGCCTAGGCACCCCAGGCGGGCGGCACGCGCACGCTCACCCGAACCCCCCGTTGCTCTTGAGCAGTTGGCCGTTGACCCACTGTCCTTCCGGTGAGCAGAGAAAGTCCACCAGGTGTGCGGTGTCCCGCGGGGTGCCGAGACGGCCCAGGGGGGTGGCCGCGAGGCAGTGGGCCCGGTCCTCCTCGGACATCCAACCGGTGTCGACGGGACCGGGGTTGACGGCGTTGGCGGTCACGCCCAGGTGGGCGAGTTCATGGGCGGCGGCCAGGGTGATGCGGTCCATCGCGCCCTTGCTCGCCCCGTAGGGCAGGTTGCCCACGGTGTGGTCGCTGGTGAGACCGATGATCCGCCCGGTGCCCGGCGGTGCGGTGAAGCGGCGTCCGAACTCCCGGATCAGCAGCCAGGTCGCCCGGGTGTTGACGGCGAAGTGGCGGTCGAAGCTCTCGACGGTGGTGTCGAACAGGCCGGAGTCCACGGATTCGCAGTGGCTCATGACCAGCGCGGTGACGGGACCGAGCCGGTGCTCCACCTCGTCGAAGACCCGGGCAGGGGTCTCGGGTTCGGCGAGGTCCGCCTCGATGGCGGCGGTGGCGGCACCCCGCTCGGCCAGGAGTCCCTCGATCGTCGCGGTCGCGCCGCGTTCGGTGCCCCAGCTCATGCGTGCGTCGTAGGCGTTCCAGTAGGTGAAGGCGATGTCCCATCCGGAGGCGGCCAGTTGCAGCGCGAGCCCGGCGCCGATGCCGACGGTGCGCCCCACGCCGGTGATCAGGGCGAGCGGACGGGCGGGGGATTCGGTGGGTGTCGTCACGGACTGAGATCGTCCATGTCGGGCGACGGACCGACAACCGCTTTTCCCCGTCGGCTCCGGGCGTGACGTCTCCGGCCACGGAAACGCTGAAAATCGCTCGACTCTGGCACATTCCTGGGCCCCGTGAGCGCGCTTGGCCGAAACTCGCCTTCATATGACTAAAGTTCAATGCCGTCACCGGGGAGTTTCCCTCTTACCCACGGTAATGGCTTGATTTACGCGATCCGCAGCCGTAACCCTTCCTCCACTACCAGCCAGGACTCTGGGGGGAGTTGGCTCATGGAAGGCACCGTCGACGGATTCCGCTACGGCTTGGTGACCCCGGTCGCCGCGTTTGTGATGGCGTGCCTGGGAGGGGCCCTGGGACTGCGCTGCATCGTGCGGACCCTGCTCAGCAACGAGTCGTGGAAGCCGGGCTGGCTGGCCCTCGGCGCTGCCTCGATCGGCTGCGGCATCTGGACGATGCACTTCATCGCCATGATCGGTTTCCAGGTCGTGGAGACCCGGATCCGCTACGACGTCGGGCTCACGGTGCTCAGCCTCGCCGTGGCGATCGTCGTCGTCGGCATCGGCGTGTTCATCGTCGGCTACCGGGGCGCCAGCACCCTGAACCTGTCCTTCGCGGGCGTGATCACCGGGCTCGGCGTGGCGGCCATGCACTACCTCGGCATGGCGGCACTGCACCTGAACGGGACGATCCACTACGACCCCGTGGTCGTCGCGCTCTCCGTGGTCATCGCCGTCGTCGCGGCGACCGCGGCCCTGTGGGCGGCCGTCACCATCCGGGGTTTCCTGACGAGCCTCGGGGCCAGCCTGATCATGGGTGTCGCGGTGACGGGGATGCACTACACGGGCATGTCCGCGGTCAGCGTCCATGTGCACGGCCGTACCGGCGGATCGTGGGCGGGTGACTCACCCACCTCGCTGCTCCTGCCCATGCTGGTGGGTCCGGCGATCTTCCTGCTCCTGGCGGGAGTCGTCGTCATGTTCGACCCGCTGCTGGTGCTCGGCGACGGCGACTGGAACCGCTCGCCGGCCTCGGCCCGTGTCGCCGGCCCGCGGTCCGACTCGCTCTTCGAGCACCCGGAGAACCAGGAGCACCAGCCGCTCCGGGAGGACGAGGCGCCCAGGGTGGTCCAGGCCCGCGCGCCGCAGGATCCGCAGTGGGCCGTGCCCCGCGCCCCGCGAAGGTGACTCCCCCGTCGGGCCGGTTCCAGATCGTTGTTACGGTGCACCGGTGTCTGACTCCTCACGCGATACCGCCGAAGGCGCCGGCTGGGGCTCCGCCCGACTCGGCGAGTACAAGCGGCTGATGCCGCCCAAGGTCGAGAAGATCTCGTGGCTGAACCCGAAGACGCTGTGGGCCGCCCGCAACGGTGTGGTCGCCTCCTGGCTCGGGGACCCCACGGGCCGTACCCGAAACCGCTGGGTGGCCCAGCGCGCGGCGGCCGGCGCACCCGCCGACAAGGTGATCCGGCGCGCGGACCCGGAGCGCTTCTCCTTCATGGTCATCGGCGACACCGGCGAGGGCGACGACCCCCAGTACGCCGTCGTACCAGGGTTTCTGAGGATCAGTCAGGACACCAGGTTCGCGGTCGTCGCCAGTGACGTGATCTACCCCGTGGGCAGCGCGGACGACTACGACACCAAGTTCTTCCGCCCCTATCAGGACTATCCGGCGCCGATCTACGCGATACCCGGCAACCACGACTGGTACGAGGGCCTCGGCGCGTTCATGCGAGTCTTCTGCGACGACGCACCGCCCCTCGATCCCGAACCTCGGGCCCGCCCCCTCAGCCGCGCCTGGCTGCGCTCGCTGCTGTGGCACCGACCTCGCCCCCAGGACGGTCAACGCCTCGACCAGGCACGCCAGTTGCGTGCGGCCCCGGCACAACGGGCCGTCCAGCCGGGCCCGTACTGGGCCGTCGACGCGGGCCCGCTGCGCATCATCGGCATCGACACCGGACTGCTCGGCACCATCGATGCCGAACAGGGCGCGTGGCTGCGCGAGGTCGCGCAGGGCCCCCGTCCGAAGATCCTCATCACCGGCTCGCCCCTGTACGTGGACGGCGAGCACCACCCCTGCGCCATCGAGGGCGGCGGCACGGTCGACGAGATCGTGCGCGCCCCGGAGCACCGCTTCGTCGCGGCGATAGGCGGCGACATCCACAACTACCAGCGCTACCCGGTCGACGTGGACGGCAGGACCGTCCAGTACGTCGTCTCGGGCGGCGGCGGCGCGTTCATGCACGCCACCCACACCATCCCCCGGGTGTCGATCGCCGACGTCACCGAACAGGACTTCCGGTGCTATCCGCTGCGTGGCGACTCGCTGGCCTTCTACAGCAGGCTCTACGGCCGCCGACTGCATCTGCGCAGGTTCTTCACCCTGACCGAGGCCGAGGCCACCGCGGTGATCGCGGAGCGGCTCGGCATCCCGCCCACCCGGCTCCCCGGCGAGCCCGCCCGGGTCACCTTCCGCACCCGCCTCGTCGCGAGTCTCCTGGGCGCCGGCGGCCGGCCCGACCGCACCTCACGGTTCCGGCTCCCGGTGCGCAAGATCTACACCCAGCTGTTCTCGCCGAGCTCGGCGACCTACAGCCCGCCGTTCTTCAAGTGCTTCCTGCGGCTGGACGTCACGCCGGAGGCCGTGCATCTGCGCTGCTTCGCGGCCACCGGCAATCTCGCCCAGGAGGTCGAACCGCCCGTCGAGGACGAGGTGATCATTCCGCTGCGCTGACGGGGGAACACGGTGGACGGCTCGGGAGTTGCCACAGCAGAACTACTTGATACATCAAGCTTCCCGGAGGAGCCCGTGCCGTCCACCCCCCGCCCCCTGCGCAAGCTGGGCTTCCTGACCATCGGACTGTTCGACGAGTCGGATCCGCGACGCGGCCACGAGTCGACGCTGGAGATCATCGAACTCGGTGAGCGGCTCGGCTTCGACAGCGCCTGGCTGCGCCACCGCCATCTCCAGTACGGCATCTCCTCCCCGGTCGCCGTCATGGCGGCGGCCTCGCAGCGCACCCGCCGCATCGAGCTGGGCACGGCCGTCATTCCGCTGGGCTGGGAGAACCCGCTGCGGCTGGCCGAGGACCTGGCGACCGTGGACGTCCTGTCCGGGGGCCGGATCAACCCGGGTGTGAGCGTGGGCCCGCCGATGCACTTCGACGACGTCAAGGGGGCGCTGTACCCGGACACGGCCGACGCCGAGGACTTCTCCTACGAGCGGGTGCGGCGCCTCCTGGACCTGGTGCGCGGCAAGCCGGCGAGCGATTTCAGCGGAGCGCGGGGATTCGAGGTCTTCTCCGACCGGGTCCAGCCGCACTCCCCCGGCCTGGGCCGGCGGCTCTGGTACGGCGGCGGCAGCCTGCGGTCGGCGAGCTGGGCGGGCGAGCACGGCATGAACTTCCTGACCAGCAGTGTCGTCAAGGCGGAGGCGCCCGAGGGGCCGTACGACTTCGCCGAGATCCAGCTCTCCCACATCCGCGCCTTCCGCGCCGCCCACCCCGACGGCGAGCAGGCCCGTGTCTCACAGGGCCTCGTCGTCATCCCCACCGACTCCGCGTCGCCCGAGCAGCGGGCCAGGTACGAGGAGTACGCGGCGAAGCGCACCCCTCGTACGGCCGCGCCCCAGGGCCCGGCCCGGATGATGTTCGCGCCCGACATCGTCGGCACGTCCCAGGAGATCGCCGAACGCCTCCAGGCACACACCGCGTTCCGCGAGGTGGACGAGGTGGCCTTCGCCCTCCCGTTCACCTTCGAACACGAGGACTACGTACAGATCCTGACGGACATGGCAACGAAGCTGGGCCCGGCGATTGGGTGGCGGCCGGGGGCGTAGATCTGTTCGAGCACCTGGTCCTGGGCCTGCCAGGGCGGCGGTCCGGACCCTGAGTCCGCTCGGGGCGCCCGTGGCGTGGGCCCGCTCGGGCGCCCGGGGCTCTGCGTCTCGGATGCGCTCTGGGCCTGGTTCTCTTCGGGCGCGTCCGAGGCCCAGCCCTGCTCAGGGGCGGCCCAGGCCCCAGGCCCACTCGGGCTCTCAGCGCCCAGGTCTCCTCAGGAACCGCCGGAGGCAGGCCCCGTCACCACCGTCCCGCCTCCGTCCCCGTGATCGCCTCCGATGTCCTGCCGTCCACGCCCACCGGCACGTCCCCGGCCAGCATCACCCGGTGCATGGTGCGGGGGAAGTCCAGGTGGGCGTTGTCGCTGGGGGCCAGGTGGATGGTGGCGCGGTTGTCCCAGAAGGCCACGCTGCCCGGTTCCCATCGGAAGCGGACCGTGTACTCGGGGCGCACCGCCTGTTCGAGGAGCATGTCGAGCACGGCTCGGCTCTCGGCGCGGGAGAGGCCCGCGATCTGCTCGACGTAGTAGCCGTTGACGTAGAGGATCCGCTCCCCCGTCTCGGGATGGACCCGCACCAGCGGGTGCACGGAGGCCACCTGGTGGTCCAGCAGATGCCGGACGTAGGCGTCGTCCCCGGGACGGGGCTGGTAGCCGACGCCGAGCCGGTGCTCCGCGCGGAGCCCGTCGACGAACGCCCGCATCGGTCCGGAGAGTCCGGCGTAGGCGGCGGCGAGGTTGGACCACTGGGTGTCGCCGCCGTACGGCGGGACCGTCTCGGCGCGCAGGATCGTCGCGGCGGGCGGGTCGACGCGGGCACCGTGGTCGCAGTGCCAGCCGCGCAGCAACGTGTGCCGCCGGCGCCGCAGCCACTCCTCGTGCTCCATGCCGAACTTCCCGCCCAGCTCCAGCCGGTCGGCCGTCGTCTCGACCTCGGGGAAGTCCGCGGGCGACGCACCGCCCCGCTTGCGCAGCACGACGGGCTCACCGAACCGGCGGGCGAAGGCCACGTGCCCGGTGTGGTCGAGCTTCTGCCCGCGGAAGAACACCACCTTCCAGCGCAGCACCGCGGCCCGGATCGCGGCGACCACCGAGTCGTCGAGGTCGTCCGCGAGATCGACGCCGGTGATCTCGGCCCCGATGTGCCCGGCGACCGGGTTCACCTCGATTCCCGGGTCCCGCTCCGCCGTGCCCTTGTCCGTCGTCATGCATGCTCCGTAGCTCGCCGTGTCCGTGGTGCGACCGCAGGTCCACGCCCCGCGGGGCGTGTCACCCATGGTTGACTTCCCACCGTGGCGACTTCCTCAACTCCCCGGGAACCGAGCGCGTTCGTACGGCGCCTCCCCACGGGCGAGCGGCTGCCCCTGCCCGCCGACTCGGTGCCCGCCTGGGAGACGTTCCCCTTCGAGGGCGATCTCCAGGTCAGGCCCTTGCAGCCCCCCGTCCTGCCCGAACCCGACCGCCACGGGGAGAACGGCCCCGAGCAGTGCCGCACCTGCCTCAAGCCGGTCACGGAGGCGCTGTGGGCCGACGACCACTGGCGCCTGGACGCGATCGGCACCGAGTCCAGGCTCCCGGCCGTCGTCCTGCTGCAACCCCGCGGCCACCACGACCTGGCCGACCTCCCCGCCGAGCGCGCGGCAGAACTCGGCCCCCTGCTCCAGCGGGCGGAGCGGGCCCTTCTCTGCCTCGACGGGGTCGCCCGGGTCCACGTCAACCGCTGGGGTGACGGCGCCGCGCATCTGCACTTCTGGCTGCTGGCCCGTCCGGCGGGGCTGCTCCAGCTGCGCGGCACCTTCCTCCCCGTGTGGGAGGAACTCCTGCCGCCCGTCCCCGACGAGGAGCGGCGGCAGGCCCACCTGCTGATCGCCGAGTCGATGGCCGCGGAAGGCGGCACGGCCTACGCGCTCACTCCCTGAGCCCCTGCGCATTCCCTGAGCCCTGCTCGCTCCCCGAGCCTGCACCCCCCTCCTGCTCACCCGGCGAGCCCGCACTCCCCGAGCCCCTCCCCACCCCCCGAGCTCCTCCGCCGTCGCCGTGCGCTCAATCCACTCCCCTCACCTGAAGCACCCTTCACCTAACTCGTTAAAGGTCAAGTCTCCCCGCACCTTGACACGGCACTGACACGCTCACATCATCTGGGGCATCCCTTGCCGACTAACACGAGTTAGGCCCTGTTGGATGACCGACTCGCACGTCACCCGTCGCACCCTGCTGCGGTACGGCGCCTACGGTGCGGGCGCCGCCGCGCTCGCCGGTACCGCCGCGAGCTGGGACCGGCTCACCGGAGCCGACATTCCCGGACGCGACGACGGCTCCCTCGTCGTCGCCACCCTGGGACCCGCCTACGGCCCCGAGGCGATCCGCACGCTCACCGAGGGCTTCAAGAAGGTCCACCCCGACATCAAGCTGCGGATCAACGCCGTGCAGGCCACCGACTGGTCGGACTTCTTCGCGAAGATCCTCACCCAGATCGCGGCCGGCACCGCCCCCGACCTCGTCTACGTCGCCACCGAGGGAGTCCAGCTGTTCGCGCAGCGCCTGGGTGTCGCCCTCGACAGGTGGGTGAAGCGGGACGCGGCCGAACTGCGCGAGTACTTCGCCGACGTCCACCCGTCGCTGGTGGAGTCGATGATGTACGAGGGCAGCCTCTACCAGCTCCCGGTCGAGTTCAACGCGGCCGACATGTACCTCAACCACCAGGTGCTCAAGCGGGCGGCCGCGGGCTTCCCGGCCGCCGACTGGACCCGTGACGACTTCACCGAACTCCTGCGGGACATGAAGAAGTCGAGCGGCTCGCAGTTCACGCCCTACTTCTGGACCAACCGCCTCTGGGGCGGGGTCGTCCCCTGGCTCTTCGCCAACGGCACCAACCTGCTCGCCGAGTCGAAGGCCCCGGGCGGCGCGTGGCTGTGGGACGGCTTCTATACGAGCGCCGAGCGCCAGGGCCGCGGAGGCGGCTTCCGGTGGACGACGCCCCAGGCCACGGACGCGCGGGTCGAGGAGGCGTACGACTATCTCGCCTCCCTCATCCAGGAGGACCTGTGCACCCGCCCCGAGGGCGGCAACGGCCAGAACCTCATCGGGGTGTTCTCCACGGGCCGCGTCGGCGTGACCCCGGCAGGCGGTTTCTGGGCGGGCGGTCTGCATCTCGCCGGCATGCGGCCCGGCAGTTTCGACGTGCAGTACTTCCCGCGCTGGCGCACCCAGCGCATGCAGTTCGGCGCGGCCGGCTACGCGCTGCTGCGCACGTCGAGGATGCAGGACGAGGCCTGGGAGTTCATCAAGTTCGCGGCCCGCCGGGACACCCTGATGCGGCTGTTCGAGACCAACCAGACCACCCCGGCCCGCCGTTCGATGCTCACCGCGGACCGCTACCGGGAGACCGGCCCCCGGCACTGGCAGGTCTTCTACGACACCCTCGACAAGTTCCCCGACACCGGGCCGATCCCGGCGCCGCCGCAGGTCGCGGAGGTGGAGCAGGTACTGCTCAAGCACACCGGGACCGCCCTGTCCTCGCGGCGCTCGGTGGGCCCCGCGCTGCGCCGGATGCAGCGCGATCTGGAGAAGGCCATGGAGCGTGACGTATGACGAACACCCAGGTACCCGACGTGCGACCGCCCCGCGCCACGGCCGCGAGTGCTCCCGCCGACGTCCCCGCGCGGTCCTCGGCCCGGGACCGCGGGACCCGGCTGCTGGCCACGCTGTTCCTGGCCCCGACGATCGTCGGCATCGTGGTCTTCACGGTCGTGCCGATCGTCGGCTCGCTGGTGCTGAGCCTCTTCCACTGGAACGTGATCGACTCGCCGAGGTGGGCCGGGGCCGCCAACTACCGTGAGGTGTTCACCGATTCGACGGTGCTGGTGTCCTTCCGCAACACGCTCGTCTTCATGGTGCTCGCGGTGGCGCTCCAGCTGCTGATCGCCCTGACGCTGGCGCTCGCGGTGAACGGGCGGATGCCGATGTGGCTGCGCTCGGTGTTCCGTTCGGCGTTCTTCTTCCCGCTGGTGCTGTCGGCGGCGTCGATCTCGGTGGTGATGAAGTACCTGTTCAACCAGGACTTCGGGGTCGTCAACTGGGCGCTCGGGCTGATCGGGATCGCCCCGGTGCCGTGGCTGACGTCGGAGAACTCTGCGATGGCGGCGGTGATCCTGGTCTATGTCTGGCAGCAGTTCGGCTTCTCGTTCCTGCTGTTCGTGGGCGGGCTGAACAACATCCCCAAGGAGATCCACGAGGCGGCCTCCCTCGACGGGGCGACCGGCCTGCGCAAGCACCTGCACGTGACGCTGCCGCTGCTGTCGCCGACGCTGCTGGTCGCGACCGTGGTCGGGGTCATCAACGCGCTCCAGGTCTTCGAGCAGCCGTACGTGCTGACCGACGGCGGCCCCGGCGACTCCACCCGCACCGTCGTGATGGTCATCTACGAGTCGGCGTTCGAGCAGCTGCGCTTCGGCGAGGCGTCCGCGGTGGGCGTGCTGCTGTTCGTGCTGATCATGGCGGTCACCGCCCTCCAGTTCCGGCTCAGCCGGCGTTTCGTCCACTACCAGTGAGCCGGGTGAACTCCCCATGAGCCAAGCCACTTTGACCATGAACCGGACCCGGCACGCACTCGCGCCCTGGGCGCGGATCGCCGGTCTGACCCTGTGCGCCCTGCTGACCCTCGGCCCGGTCATCTGGACGGTCTCCACGTCCCTGCGCACCCCGGCGGAGTCCTTCGACCTGCCGCCGAGAATCATCCCGACGCATCCGACGGCCGAGTCGTACCGCGGGGTCTTCGACCAGATCGACGTGTGGCTGCTGGCCCTCAACTCGACGCTGGTGACCGCCCTGATCGCGGTGGGCCAGATGGTCACCGCGGGGCTGGCCGGGTACGCCTTCGCCCGCCTCGAGTTCCGTTTCAAGAAGCCGCTGTTCGGGCTGGTGCTCGCGACCATGATGGTGCCCTTGCAGGTCACGATCGTGCCGGTGTTCCTGGTGCTGAAGTCGATGCACCTGACCGACACCCTGCTCGGGCTGATCATCCCGGCCTTCCCGACCGCCTTCGGCACCTTCCTGATGCGCCAGTACTTCCTGGGCATGCCCAAGGACCTGGGCGAGGCGGCGATGCTGGACGGCGCCGGGCCCTGGCGGACCTTCCGGTCGGTGTACGCGCCGCTGGCCACGCCCGGCCTCGCGATCGTCGGCGTCCTCGCCTTCAACTACCACTGGAACGAGTTCTTCCGGCCACTGATCCTGGAGACCTCCGGCCAGAACTACACCCTTCCGCTCGGCCTGGTCTCCCTCCAGGGCAACCTCGGCACCGGCTCCATCTCGGTGGTCCTGGCCGGTGTCGTGCTCTCGATGATCCCCGCCGTGGCCGTGTTCCTCGTCGGCCAGCGCCCTCTCCGCGAGGGCATCACCTCCGCAGGAGTCAACCGTTGACGCACGACCGCAACGCCCCGCGCTTCCGGGTCCGTCCACCCGCCCACTGGGTCAACGACCCCAACGGACCGTTCCGTTGGCGCGGCCGGTACCACCTCTTCTACCAGCACAACCCGGAAGCACCCCGGCACACCGACGTCCACTGGGGTCATGTCTCCAGCCCGGACCTCGCGCACTGGGAACACCATCCCCTCGCCCTCACCCCGACGCCGGGCGGCCCGGACGAGGCGGGCTGCTGGTCGGGGTGCGTGGTGGACGACGACGGCGTGCCGACCGCCGTGTACACGGGCGTCGACCGCCGGCACACCGGTCTCGGCACGATCTGCCTGGCCCGGGCGGTCGTACCGGACGACGAGACGCTCACCGACTGGAAGCCGCTGCCCGCACCGGTGGTCAGCGGCCCCCCGCCCGGGCTCGACGTGGTGATGTTCCGGGACCCGTTCCTCTTCCGCGAGCAGGGCCGCCGCCGGGCACTGGTCGGTGCCGCGCACGCCGACGGGACGCCGTCGGTCCTGCTGTACGACTGCGAGGATCTGCTCGACTGGCGGTTCACCGGCGTCTTCCTCGACGGCCGGGACCCGGTCGCCGCCGAGGTGCTGGGTGACAAGGCGACCGGCTGGGAGTGCCCCGCGCTGTTCGAGACGCCCGGCGGGGACTGGGTCCTGGTGGTGTCGCTCTGGGACGGATCGCCGCTCCGGACCGCGTATCTGACGGGCCGGGTGGAGTCCGGGCGGTTCGTGCCGCGCGGCGGGGGCCGGCTCGACCTCGGCCGCGACCTCTACGCGGCCACCGTGCTCCAGGAGTCCGGGCGGACTCTGCTGTGGGGCTGGTCCTGGGAGGCGCGCGAGCAGGAGGAGGTGGACCGGGCCGGGTGGGCGGGGGTCCTCACCGCACCCCGCGTCATGGACGTCGGTCCGGACGGAACACTGCGCGTGGCCCCCGCCCCCGAGCTCCAACTCCTGCGCGCCGCCGAGCCGTTCGCCACGGACCCCGGTGTCCGGGTGCCACTGCCCGGGGCCTACGACCTGACGGTCACCGCCCGCTCCCGCACCACCGTGTCCCTGGCCCGCTCGGCGTCGGGGGCGGAGCTGACGGTGGGGCTGGACCCGGTGGAAGGCAGGGTGACTCTGGACCGCGACGGCTGGCCGCGCACCGGCGGACAGGGACCGGTCACCCTTGGTCCTCCCCCTGCCGACGGCGGGGCAGTGACCGTCCGGCTCCTCGTCGACGGCTCGCTGTTCGAACTCTTCGTCGACGACCGCGCGAGTGTCACCGAGCGGATCTACTGGCGTTCCGACGACGTGACCGAGCTCCTGGTCATGGGCGAGGACGTCCAGGTCACCGGATGGGAGCAGGTCCCACCGACGAGCGGGTGATCACCGGGCAGGCGAGGCGCCGTACCGTCGCGGGCGGCGTCCTGCCGGTGTCGATGGCGTCCAGGAGCAGCCGGGCGGCCGCCTCGCCCATCGCCCGGTGCGGCAGCGCGACCGAGGTGAGGGGCGGGTCGAGGAAGGCGGCCATGTGCTCCTGGTCGTCGTAGCCGACCACCGAGAGGTCGTCGGGGACGGTGAGACCGAGCCGGGTCGCGGCGTGCAGGGCGCCGGCCGCGACCCGGTCGTTGTAGCAGAAGATCCCGGTGGGGCGCCGGTCCGCCGGGACACCGTCGAGGAGCCGGGTGGCGCCCTCGTGGCCGCCGGAGATCTCGCCGCCGGTGCGGACGATCCACTCCTTGGGGACGGTGATCCCCTCGGCGCGCAGCGCGTCCCGGAAGCCCCGCAGCCGCTCCACGGACGCGATGTCGTCCTGGCCCCCGACCAGCGCGATCCTGCGGTGCCCCTGGTCGAGGAGGAGCCGGGCCGCCGTACGGCCGCCGGCCCGCTCGGCGGGGACGACGGACGGCAGGGAGTCGTCGTCGGGCACGCAGTTGGCGAGCACCGAGTGGGTGCGGTGCAGGCCCTCGGGGACCCGGACCCGGCGCAGGGACATGGCCGCGTAGATGATGCCGTCCACGCGCCGGTCGAGGAGTTCGGCGACGGCGGCGTCCTCCTTGGCGCGGTCGCCGCCGGAGTCGACGGTCAGGACCAGGTGGTCGCTGTCCCAGGCCGTCTCCATGGCCCCGCGCAACAGCCGCCCCGCGAACGGCGAGGAGGCGATCTCGTCGGTGACCAGGCCGATCACGGCCGTACGGCGGCGGCGCAGGCCGCGGGCGACGGGGTCGGGGCGGTAGCCGAGCTCGGCCGCGGCCTCACGGATGCGTTCCTGGGTGGCGGGCGAGAGGTTGCCCTCGGCGCGGCCGTTGAACACGAAGGAGACCGCCGTGTGGGACACACCGGCGAGCCGGGCGACGTCCCGTGACGTGGCCCGCCCGGATCCCGCCGACCGCTGCTCCTCGGTGCTTCCCATGCCGTCCGCTGTCCTCGTCCCCGCCCGTCAGGTTGATCACCGCTCACCCTATCCGTGAGGCTGGAGGCACGACACAGTCAAGGGAAGGTCCGCACGTGATCAGCATCCCGACGCACACGCTGAACGACGGCACGAAGATCCCCGCCCTCGGGCTCGGCACCTGGCCGATGGACGACGCCGAGGCGGAGCGGGCCGTCGGCGCCGCCCTGGAGAGCGGCTACCGGCTCGTCGACACGGCGACGAACTACCGCAACGAGACCGGTGTCGGCCGAGGCGTGGCCGGCAGCGGGGTCCCACGCGAGGAGGTCGTCGTGACGACGAAGCTCCCGGGCCGCCATCACGGCTACGAGGAGACCCTTGCGTCCTTCGAGGAGTCCCGGGCCCGCCTCGACCTGGAGTACGTGGACCTGTACCTGATCCACTGGCCGCTCCCCCGCGTCGACAAGTACGTCGACTCCTGGAAGGCCATGGTCAAGCTCCGGGAGGACGGTCTGGTGCGGTCGATCGGGGTCTCCAACTTCACGGCGGCCCACATCGAGCGGCTGGAGAAGGAGACCGGGGTCCTGCCGGCCGTCAACCAGATCGAGCTGCACCCCCTCTTCCCGCAGGAGGAGCTGCGCGCGTACCACGCCGACAAGGGGATCGTGACCGAGAGCTGGAGCCCGCTGGGCCAGGGATCGGACCTGCTGGACGACCCGGCCGTGGCCGCCGTGGCCCGGGCCCACGAGGTCACCCCGGGGCAGGCGGTGCTGCGCTGGCACGTGCAGCTCGGGGCGCTGCCGATCCCGAAGTCCGGCGACCGGGACCGGCAGCGCGCGAACCTCGACGTCTTCGGCTTCGAGCTGACCGAGGCGGAGATGGCGGCGCTCACCGACCGCACGCACCGGCGCCTGGGCGGGGACCCGGAGACCCACGAGGAGTTCTGAGCCGCCGGAGGGGCACTCGGGGTGCATGAACGAGCGTCTGCGGGACTACCACGGCAAGCGGGACTTCGGCCGGACGGGTGAGCCCGAGGGCCGGGGCGGGCCCGTGGGTGCGGAGCCGCGGTTCGTCGTGCAGATCCACGACGCGAGCACGATGCACTTCGACTTCCGGCTCCAGGTCGGTGACGTGCTGAAGTCCTGGTCGGTCCCCAAGGGCCCCTCCGATCTCCCCAAGGACAAGCGGCTCGCCGTGCCGACGGAGGACCATCCGCTGGAGTACGAGGAGTTCGAGGGAGTGATCCCGGCGGGTGAGTACGGCGGCGGCACGGTGATCGTGTGGGACCACGGCACGTACGAGCCCCTCAGCCACGACCGCAGGGGGAACCCCGTCGACTTCGCGGAGTCCCTGGAGCAGGGGCACGCCACGTTCCGCCTCCACGGGACGAAGCTGCGGGGCGAGTACGCCCTCACCCGGTTCCGTGAGAACAACTGGCTGCTGGTCCGGACCACGAAGGGCCCGTCCCGCGGCCACGGCACCCCGGATCCCCACCGCGCCCGCTCGGCTCGCACGGGCCGCACCCTCGCCCAGGTCGCGGTGCAGGGGGACGACGACTGAGCGGCGGGGGCGTTGCGGTCCCCTGCTCGGCCGGGGCCGGACCGTACTCGATCACTCGGCCGGGGCCAGACAGAACTCGTTGCCCTCGGGGTCGGTCAGAACGGCATGACCCGCGTGCCGGGCCTGGACGGCCGCGCCGAGCCCGCTGAGACGGTCGATCTCCGCATCGAGGTCCGCCGCCCGGAGATCCAGGTGCACCCGGTTCTTCACCCGCTTGCCCTCCGGCACCAGCTGGAACCACAGGCGGGGTCCGCCGCCCGCCGGTTCGACCAGGACCGTCGGGTCGTCCTCGGCACTCTCGATCCCGAGAGAGCGCAGACGGGCGAGTTCCGCCTCGTCGTAGGGCGCGACGGCATGGTCGTCCAGGGCGGCCGCCCAGAAGCGGGCCGTGGCCGCGGGGCGGGCGCAGTCGAAGACGATGTCGTGAAGTCGCGCCATCTCTTCATGCTGGGCGTGCCGACACGCGGTGTCATCCGGGTTTCCGGCCCCAACTCGGCTTTCCTGCCTCTATGTTCGCAACGACGCCCACGACACGTCGTCGCTCACGCATTCCGAGCCAGGAGGCCTTCCCCATGCGCACAGCGCTCCGTACCGCCCTGACCGGCGCGGTCGTCACCGCCACCGTGCTGGCCGGCGGCACCGCCCACGCGACCCCGCCGGGCCCCGGAGTGGTCGGCAAGCTGATCGCCCAGAAGACCGTGGGCGACACCGACTACGTGCTGAGAGAGATCACCGTGCCGCCGGGTCAGGCCACCGGCTGGCACTACCACGACGGCCCGGTCTACGGGTACGTCAAGCAGGGCACGCTCAGCCACTACCACGCCGACTGCGCGAGCGACGGCGTCTATCCGCAGGGCACGGTGGTACGCGAGCCGGGCGGGCCGGGCGATGTGCACCTGGGCCGCAACGAGGGCACCACCCCGCTCGTCCTGGAGGTGCTGTACGTGCTGCCGCACGGCTCGCCGTACTCGGAGGACGTGCCGAACCCCGGCTGCTCCTTCCAGTGAGCCGCCCGGTGGGCGGCCTGGACACGGCGATCAGAAGTCGAGCGGTTCCAGCGACTGCTCGGCCCAGATCGTCTTGCCGCTGCCGGTCTGCCGGCTGCCCCAGCGCTGGGTGAGCTGGGCGACCAGCAGCAGCCCGCGGCCGCCCTCGTCGAAGACGTGGGCGCGCCGCAGGTGCGGCGAGGTGGAGCTGCCGTCGGAGACCTCGCAGATGAGGGTGCGGTCGCGGATCAGCCGTAGCTGGATGGGCGGTGCCCCGTACCGGATGGCGTTGGTGACCAGTTCGCTGACGACGAGCTCGGTGACGAAGGAGGCCTCCTCCAGCCCCCAGGCGGCGAGTTGCTCGGTGGCGGCCTGCCGGGTCGCGGCGACGTGCGCGGGGTCCGGTTCGACGTCCCAGGTGGCGACCCGGTCCGCGCCGAGGGCCCGGGTCCGGGCCAGCAGCAGGGCCACGTCGTCGCCGGGCTCCTCGGGCAGTACGGCCTTCAGGACGGAGTCGCACAGGCCGTCGAGGGTGTCGGTCCTCGCCGTCAGCGCGCGGCACAGTTCCTCGGTGGCGTGGTCGACGTCGCGGTCCCGGTCCTCGATGAGCCCGTCCGTGTAGAGGGCGACGACGGCGCCCTCGGGCAGTTCGATCTCGGTGGCCTCGAAGGGCAGGCCCCCGACGCCGAGCGGGGGTCCGGCGCTCAGCGGGAGGAGCCGGGTGCTGCCGTCGGGCAGGACGAGGGCGGGCGGCGGGTGGCCGGCGGCAGCGGCGGTCAGGCGGCGCGAGACCGGGTCGTAGACGGCGTAGAGGCAGGTGGCGCCCAGTTCGGCGACCTCGATGCCCTCGTCGGGGCGGTCGTCGGAGGCGAGGTGGGTGACCAGGTCGTCGAGGTGGGTGAGGAGTTCGTCGGGCGGCAGATCGACGTCGGCGAGGGTGCGCACGGCCGTGCAGAGGCGGCCCATGGTCGCCGAGGACGGGATGCCGTGGCCGACGACGTCACCGACCACGAGGGCGACCCGGCTGCCGGAGAGCGGGATGACGTCGAACCAGTCGCCGCCGATGCCGGCCAGCGAGCCGGAGGGCAGATAGCGGTGGGCGACCTCGACCGCGGCCTGTCCGGGCAGCCCGCGCGGCAGAAGGCTGTTCTGGAGGGCCAGGGCGGTGGTGCGCTCGCGGGCGAAGCGGCGGGCGTTGTCGATGCAGACGGCGGCCCGGCTGGCGAGTTCCTCGCCGAGGACGGCGTCGTCCTCGCCGAAGTCGTCGGGGTGGGCGATGCGGACGGCGACCACCACACCGAGGGTGGTGCCGCGGGCCTTGAGCGGCACCGCGAGCATGGAATGGACCCCTTCGCGGAAGGAGCGGCCGGCCGGGGCGCGGGCGTTGCGTTCGGCGACCCAGCTGATGAACTCGGGTTCGCCGGCCTGGCTGACGACCGCCCGGCCGTTGTGCAGGGCCCGGGCGGGGGGCGAGGAGGCGTGGTAGATGTCGGCCGCGCCGAGGCGGACGGCGGCCTCGGGGGTGCCCTCGTGTCCGGAGCCGTGGGCGACGCGCTGGAGCACGATGTCGCCCTCGAGCACGGTGAGTGGTTCGTCGGCGCCGAGCACCCATTCGAGGAGGTCGACGCTGGCGAAGTCGGCGTAGCGGGGCACGAGCAGTTCGACGAGTTCCTCGGCGGTGCGCACCACGTCGAGGGTGGTGCCGATGGCGGCCGCCGCCTCGTTGAGCAGGGCCAGCCGCTGGCGGGCCCGGTACTGGTCGCTGCTGTCGAAGGCGGCCAGGGCGACGCCGGTCACCTCGCCGGAGTCCTCGTCGCGGACGGGCCACATCTCGATGCTCCAGGCGTGCTCCCGGTTGAGGGAGGGGGCACCGGTGAAGCTCTCGTAGCGCACGGGCAGGCCGGTCTCGGCGACCTGGCGCAGATGCGTGTGGAATCCCCGGCTGTGCTCGGCGTCCTCGATGGTCTCCAGGAAGTGCCGGCCGAGCAGGGCCACCTCGGGCACCCCCATCACCCGGCAGGCCACCTCGTTGAGGCGCAGGTAGTGCTGGTCGGGGTCGAACACCGACATGGACATGGACGCCTGCTGGAAGGCCTGCTCGGCGACGGTCGGCTCCCTGGAGGCGGGCGGCCGGGCGGTGAGCACGTAGGCGACGGGGGCGCCGTCGGAGCCGGCGAGGGGACATGCCTCCACGAAGCGCGTGAGAGGGGAACCGTCGCGGTGTCGCAGGACGACGGTCCCCTTCAGTGCCGCCACGGCCGGCCCCGGCGGGTCCTCGGCGAGCAGCTCCCGGGCCGCCCGTCCCACGACCTCCTCGGCCGTACGCCCCGTCAGCCTCCGAGCGCCCTCGCTCCAGCCCGTCACAACACCTGCGGTATCGATGACCGCCGTAGCGGAGACGTGCTCCATATCGTCCAGGATGGTCCCTTTGTCGGACCGCATCAACCGAAACGGAGCAACCGGGCCCCGTGCGTCACGGCCGGTGGGCGCGCAGGGCTTCGAGGGCGCGGTCGGCATGGGTGTTCATGCGCAGTTCGCTGCGGACGACCTCCAGGACCGTGCGGTCCTCGGCGATGACGAAGGTGACCCGCTTGGTGGGGGCCAGGGAGAAGCCGCGCTTGACACCGAAGAGCTCGCGCACGGTGCCGTCGGCGTCGGAGAGCAGGGGCATGCCGAGGGCGTGCTGTCCGGCGAACTCCTGCTGGCGTTCGACGGTGTCGCCGCTGATGCCGACCGGGCGGGCGCCGACCGCGGCGAACTCCGCGGCGAGGTCGCGGAAGTGGCAGGCCTCCGCGGTGCAGCCGGCGGTCAGGGCGGCGGGGTAGAAGAACAGGACGACCGGGCCGTCGGCGAGCAGCTCGGAGAGCTTGCGGCCGGTGCCGGTCTCGTCGGGGAGCTCGAAGTCCTCGACGGTGTCGCCCGTCTCGATCGTCCTGCTCATGCCTGGCCCTTCCCGTTCTCGGCGATGCTGCGCGCCCACAGCACGAGCGGTATCTGGAGCGGCAGCCGTCCGATGGCCGCCGCCTTCTGGGGTGCGGGGCGGTGGCGCCAGTCGACGGCCATCTTGACGTTGGCGGGGAACACGCCGACGAAGAAGGCGGCGGTGGCCAGGGCCGCCGTACGCCGGGTCTTCGGCAGCGCAAGACCGGCGGCGAGCGCGAGTTCCACGGCACCGCTGGCGTAGGTCCAGGTGCGGGGCTCGCCGGGCAGGGCCCGCGGGATGGTCGCGTCGAAGGAACGCGGGGTGGCGAAGTGGGCGACGCCGGCGGTGGCCAGCAGTCCGGCGAGCAGCAGGGGCGAACGTGGGGACCGGGACACGGTTCCTCCTTCGGGGGGCTGCCGCGCACATTACTGGACGGTACGGAGGCCTCCGGCGGCGGGCTGTGCGGTGGTGGGGACCGGCGGTTCCGGGTGGCCGGGGTTCGTCGCGGGGCGGGAGTGCCGGGGTCGGTTGTCGGGCGGCTGCGGGTTCGTTGTGGCAGGTCGGGCAGTTCCCCCGCGCCCCTGGGGGGTTGCCGGGCCCCGGCGCGACCGACGGCCGCCCCTACCGTGGGTCCTGCCCAGGGAGGAGACGCGCCCCGGCGCGTACTGCGTTCTCAGTAGCCGTGATGGTCGGCGGAGGTACGACGACGGGGAAGCCACGACCAGGAAGAATGGAGCCGTTCCAGGACACGACCGGAGAGCCGATGAGCATGCCCCTGCGGGACTACGCCGACGATCATGTCCGTACGGTCGTCGCCGCGGCGACCGGGCTGCGGTTGCCCGCAGCACCGCAGGACGGCGAGGGCGTACCCGGCACCGATCGGCCCGACGTGGTGGGACAGCCCGGGCTCCCCCCGCTCCCCACCGCCCCGGAACGCCAGGAACGGACACCATGACCATCCGCGTGCTGCTCGCCGACGACCAGGCCCTGCTGCGGGCCACCTTCCGGATCCTCATCGACTCGTGCGACGACATGGAGGTGGTCGCGGAGGCCCCCGACGGTGCCGCGGCCCTGGACCTCGCACGCGTCCACCGCCCCGACGTGATCCTCATGGACATCCGGATGCCGGGGACCGACGGCCTGGCCGCCACGTCCGCGATCTGCGCGGATCCCGAGCTCTCCGGCACCCGGGTGCTGATCCTGACCACGTTCGAGATCGACGAGTACGTGGCCCAGGCACTGCGGGCCGGGGCGAGCGGCTTCCTGGGCAAGGACGTCACCGCCGAGGACCTGCTCACCGGGATCCGGACCGTGGCGGCCGGTGACTCCCTGCTCTCCCCCGGCGCCACCCGCACCCTGATCACCCGCTTCCTGTCGGCTCCGGGTCTCGGCACGCGGCTCGCGGCCGCCGACGACCTGACCGGCCTCACCACCCGGGAGCGCGAGGTGATGGCCTGGGTCGCCGAGGGGCACTCCAACGAGGAGATCGCGGCGAAGCTCTTCGTCAGCCCTCTGACGGTCCGCACCCACGTCCACCGCGCGATGACCAAACTGGGCGCACGGGACCGCGCCCAGCTCGTGGTGATGGCCTACCAGTCGGGTCTGGTGCAGGCCCTGCCGCCCGAGGAGCGCTGACCGCTCACCTGTCGGACAGCTTCTCCAGCCACTGCTGGAGCAGGGCCGTCTCCGCCACGGTGAGCGTCGGCGGCAGCTCGGCCCGGAGCCTCGCGGCCAGGGTGGCGGCCGCGACGGACACCTGACGCCCCTCGTCCCGTACGGCGGCGCCCGCGGGCCGGGTCACCGAGTCCAGCACCGCGTCGCGCAGCCGCTCCGCGAACTTGCCGTCGGTGTACTGCTCGGGTCTGGTCAGCATCGACAGGGCCGCCCCGACATTGGCCGACATGATCATGCGGGTGGCCAGCGCGGGCGGCACCGTCAGCCGCCCCTCGGCCGCGCAGCGCTCCAGGATGCCGTGGAGCAGGTCGTGGGCCTCCTGGGCGGCGGCCGGGGGCACGGTGAGCTCGGGCGAGTACATCAGGCGGTAGTGGCTGGGGTGCTCCAGCGCGAAGCGCATGTGGTTGTCCCAGCCGTCCTTGAGGTCCTCGACGGGATCCTCGCTCGGCCGCGCCGCACGTTTGGACGCGAGGTACTGCTCGAAGCCCCGGTCGACCACGGCGGCCAGCAGACCTGCCTTGTCGCCGAAGAGCCGGTAGAGCATCGGCGCCCCGACCCCGGCCCGCTCGCACACGGCCCGCGTGGAGACATCGGCGGCCGACGCGCCGGCCAGCAGCTCGGCGGCCGCCTCCAGGATCTTTTCCCTCGCATCCATGCCCCTACCGTACGACATCCGTAGCACCGATACGAGCGAGGGGTTACCAATGCTACGAGCCCGTGTTATCGTCGATACGAATAGTTCGTATCAGCGCTAACAAAGGATGCGGTCATGACCACCCACCCCGGGACGGAACGACGCGTCGCCATCGTGACCGGCGGATCGCGCGGCATCGGACGGCAGATCGCCCAGCGGCTCGCGGCCGACGGATTCGCGGTCGTCGTCGGGTACGCGGGCAACAAGGAGGCGGCGGACGAGGCCGTGCGTGCCATCGAGGAGGCGGGCGGCACCGCGTACGCCGCCCGCGCGGATGTCGCCGACGAGACCGCGGTCGCCGCCCTGTTCGACCTGGCGGAGGCCACCTACGGCGGCGTCGACGCAGTCGTCCACTCGGCGGGCCGGATGCCCCTGTCCCCGATCGCGGACCTCGACCTGGCCGAACTCGACGCGCTGTACCGCACCAACATCCGCGGCACCTTCGTCGTCGACCAGCAGGCCGCGCGCCGGCTGCGGCCGGGCGGGGCGCTCGTCAACCTCTCCAGCTCGGTCGTGGGCCTCGCCTTCCCCGGCTACGGCGCCTACGCGGCCAGCAAGGGAGCGGTCGAGGCAGTGACCCTGATCCTCGCCCGTGAACTCCGCGGCCGCGACGTCACCGTCAACGCCGTGGCCCCCGGCCCGACCGCGACCGACCTCTTCCTCGACGGCAAGGACGAGGAGACCGTCGCCCGCCTCGCGGCCCAGCCCCCGCTGGAGCGGCTGGGCACGCCCCAGGACATTGCCAACGTCGTGTCGTTCCTGACCAGCCCGGCCGGCCACTGGGTCAACGGCCAGGTGCTGCGGGCGAACGGGGGCATCGTCTGACCGGCCAGGGTCACGCCGCCCTATCGGCCAGGGTCACGCCGCCCTGCCGACCGGAGCAACGCCGCCTTGAGGCCGGGTCCACGCCGCACTGACCGACCGGGGGCACGCCACCCTGACCGACCGGGGGCACGCCGCACTTCCGAGATCTTCCAGCCGCCGACCACCCAGCCGCGGGGGCACCGGCCGGTTCGGCTACGGGTCCCGGACGACACCATCGTCAGCCTGTCCGGGATGTCCGACAGCGCGTCCGGACACCGCGCTCACCGCGCCACCGCCGCTCGCCCCACGCCCTGCGACCCGCGGCCCTCCCCCCTCGCCCCGAGTCCGTCGCCCCGAGCCCCGCGCCACGAGCCCGCCACGTGGCGCCCCTCCTTCCGCCGCCCCAGCACACCGCCCCTGTCCAGCGCTCGGCCGGACCGGTGGCCTCCCGCGAAGAACGCCCACCGGCCCGCGCCCGTTCAGGGGAACCCCGCGCCCGGGGTGCGTGGGGGCCGGTGGTCGTGTCGACACCTCACCCGTGACCCTCCCGTTGATCGCCCCCATGCTGGCCACACCAGGCACGCTGCCGTCCGCCGCGCAGGACGCCCGGTGGGCCTACGAGACCAAACAGGACGGCCAGCGGGTCGTGGTGTACCTCGCCGGGGACGGCAGCGCGGTGCTGCGGGCCCGGTCCGGGGAGGAGATCACCGGCGCCTACCCCGAGCTCGCGCCGCTGGGCGGTGCCCTAGGTGCCACCCCGGCGGTGCTCGACGGGGAGATCCTGGCCCTGGACGAACAGGGGCGCGCGGACTTCCAGTTGCTCCAGCAGCGGATGGGACTCGCCCACGCCCCGGTCAGAGCGGCCCGTCGGGCTGCCGAGGCGCCCGTCCATCTCGTGCTGTTCGACCTGATGCATCTCGGGAGGCGTTCGCTGCTGGCCCTGCCCTACACGCAGCGGCGGGCGCGGCTGGAGGAGCTGGAGCTCACGGGGCCGCGCTGGTCGACGCCCGCCGCCCTGGTCGGCCATGGCGAGGAGGCCCTGCGTGCCACGCGGGAGCACGGGTTGGAGGGCCTGGTCTGCAAGCGGCTGGACTCGGTCTACGAGCCCGGGGTGCGCTCCCGGGCCTGGATCAAGATCCGCAACATGCACAGTGAGGACGTCCTGGTGGGTGGCTGGCTGCCCGGCAAAGGGCGGCTCACCGGACTGCCGGGCGCGGTGCTGGTGGGGCAGCGGGCGCAGGAGCGGCTGCGGTTCGCGGGCAGCGTGGGCACCGGCTGGAGCGCGGCGGAGCGCACCGAACTCGCCGCGCTGCTGGCGGCCGCGGCGACGGACGTGTGCCCCTTCGATCCCGTCCCGGCGACTCCGGGCGCCCGCTGGGTGCTGCCCCGGTTGGTCGGCGAGGTCCGCTACAGCACCCGCACGAGAGCCGGGCTGCTGCGTCAGCCGTCCTGGCTGCGGCTGCGTCCCGATCTCGCCCCGGAGGATTCCGCCGCCGATCTTCCGGAGCCACCTGCGTGATCCGGCTGTTGGGCGGGGCGTCACCGGAGCGACGCCTCCCACCTCTTGGCGTGGACATGGAAAACCGGGAAGCTGAACTCCCCAGTAACCCACAGCCGTTGGGCTGCGCCCGGACACTAGGAGGACGCAGTGTCGTCACCGTCGTTCAAGAAGCACCGCACGAGATGGCTCACCGGCCTGGCCGGCGCCGCGGCCCTCGTGGTGGCCTTCCCCGCCGCCGCCTTCGCCGCTCCGCCCAAGGCGCTGTCCGCCAACGCCGAGAGCGCCGAGTTCACCTACCAGCCGGCCTTCGACTACGACACCGACGGCTGCTACTCGACGCCCGCCATCGGCCCCGACGGCACGATCAACGGCGGTCTGAAGCCGACCGGTTCGCTCAGCGGCGACTGCCATGACGCCTCGGACCTGGACAACACCAACACGTACTCGCGCTACAAGTGCAACAACGGCTGGTGCGCCTACCTGTACGGCCTGTACTTCGAGAAGGACCAGGCGCTGGCGAACACCAGCATCGGCGGGCACCGCAACGACTGGGAGCACGTCGTGATCTGGACGCAGAACGGCACGGTCCAGTACGTGTCGACGTCCAACCACGGTTCGTTCACGGTGACGGCCGCCTCCGGCGTCCGCTTCGAGGGCACGCACGCGAAGATCGTCTACCACAAGGACGGCATCAGCACGCACTGCTTCCGGCTGGCCAACTCCAACGACGAGCCGCCGGAGAACGCCAAGGGCACGTGGCAGTACCCACCGCTGGTCGGCTGGAACGGCTACCCCTCCACGGCCCTGCGCGACAAGCTCAGCGCCTACGACTTCGGCAGCGCCAACTTCGGCCTGAAGGACGCCAACTTCGCCGCCCATCTGGCGTCGGCGAAGCCGTCGGGGATCTCCTTCGACCCCAACGCCTGAGCCGGCGAAGTCCGTTCGAACGCCCGTCGGGCACGTACGACCGACGTCGGGCGCGGGTCCTAGGACCCCGGCACCGCCGGATTCCGTCCCGCGCCCGATCCTCGCCGATCACCCCCGATCTAGCGTTTCAGGCATGGACACGACCCACACGAACGAGAGCGGCGGACTCCTGGAAGAGGCCCTGGAACGCGTACACGCGTCCGGCCCGGAGCGAGAGGGCTGGCTGTCCAACCACGCGCCCATGGTCGTCGAGTCGCTCGCCGCGCACGGACGGGCGGCCTCGGTGCACCGGTGGCTGGACCTGTACCGGGACCGGCTGGAGGACTTCCCCGACCGCACGGCCCCCGTCACGCACGACAACTGGCGCACGGCACTGGGCGATCCGTGCCGGATCGCGGACTGGACCGACCACTTCACCCGCACGCTCGCCGAGCGCCCCTGGCGGGACGTCCTCGCCGAGTGGTGGCCACGTTTGCTGCCCGGCCTGTACGGCGGCGCCACGCACACCGTCATCCGGGTCGGCCACGCCGTGCGCGCGGTGGCGGCCGAGGAGAACGCGCCCCGGCGCACCGAACTCGCCCACGCGCTGGGCTACTGGGCCGCCCGGTACCAGCCGGTGACCGGCCTCGTGGCGGTGCCGGGCGCGGCGAGCGCCGGACAGGCCCTGGACGCCGTACCGGCGATCGAGCCGGGGCACGTGGGGTTCCGGGACAGGCTGGCCGCGGTGCGACACCTGCCGGTCTGGGCGCAGGAGGTCACCGACCCGGACATCGCCAGGCAACGGCTCACCGAACTTGTCCGGGCCGCGACCCACCGCTACGCCACCCACGGCCACGGCGAGCCCACCATGCTCGTCCACGCGGCGACGGCCCCCAACGCCGTGCTGCGGACACTGGATTCACTCCCCCGGGACCAGTGGGCCCCCAGTCTGCACGCGGCCTGGGCGGCGTCGGCGGCGGTCACGGCGATGTACGCGCCGGAGGAGCCGGTCGCCTACGTTCCGCCGGGGCGTCTCGCGCCGGAGGAGGTCCTGGAGCGGGCCCTGGCCCACGGCGACGAACACGTCATCAAGCTCACCGACACCGCTCTGGACGTCGGGGACGAGCAGGCCCTCGCGGCCGCCCTGCGCTCGGTCGAGCTCAGCGAGCCGCTCGTCTAGGCACCGGCCACCACGGAGTCGCCCAGGGGCGTCCGCCCGTAGAGCACGTGGAGGCCCTGCCGCCGTGAGTCCAGCAGGCCCGCCTCGCGCAGGACGGCCAGATGGGCGGAGACCGTCGACGGGGCGAGGCCGTGCCGGCGGGCCAGGTCCGTGGTCGAGGCCGGATCGTCCAACCCGGCCAGGACTGCGGCGCGTTGGCGCCCCAGGAGCCGGGCGAGCGCCTCCGGCGGACGCGGCGCTTCGGCGGAGTTCAGGGCGCGCATACCGCGGGCGGGATAGATCACCGTGGGCTGCCAGGGGCGGGCGAAGCCGCTCACCACGTCCGGCCAGACGAACACGCTCGGCATGAGCAACACCCCTCGCCCGTCGGCCAGTTGGGCGTCCCTCATGTCCCCGCGCACAGGGAGGGTGAGGCTGCCGTCGGCCCAGTCGACGTCCGGGTGCAGATCGGCGAACAGCGCGTCGAGCCCCGCGTCCGCCGCCTGCCGGGAGCGGTGGGCGATGTCGGCCTCCAGCACGGCCCGGTGACGCGCCCAGTCGGGGGCGACAAGAGCCTGCCAGGCCTGCTCGGTGAGGTCGGCGAGACGCCGTACGGTTCCGGCCGGGTCGTCGAGGGCGGCCCGGCCCCGCGGCGACTCGGCGAGGCCCGGGGTGCAGAAGAGCGAACGCGCCATCTCCTCACGGGCGAGGGAGGGATCGGTGGCGCGCACCCGGGCCAGTTCGTCCTCGAAGCGCGGGTAGGGCTCCTCGGGCGGGGGCCCCAGGAAGTCGGGGGTGTAGCCGCCGACCGGTGGGATGAACAGCCACAGCGGGGACAGGTCGAGCCCGGCCACCGCGGGTGCCACGCGTCGCAGCCAGTCCCGGTGGTAGCCGTGCCGGGCGGACCGGCGCAGCATGCGCAGCGCCTCATGGGTCTGGCACAGCGGTGAGACGGCGAACCGGCTCCGCCTCAGATCGTCGTTCCCGAGCCGCAGGGTCAGCGCCACACCAGCCTCCCCGGCGGCCGTGAGTGATTCGTCCTGGACCGAAAGAGTAGAGCCGCACAGCCCGGCGCAGCACGCTGGCCGTCCCTCTTTCCCTCCCCCGGAAGGCACTTGGATGGGCAGCGTACGTCCGGCCCCCTGGCGCAGGGCCGCCGTCGTCACGGCACTGATGCTGGCCGCGTTCACCTTCAACACCACCGAGAACCTCCCCGTGGGCCTGCTGTCCCTGATGGCGGACGACCTGCGGGTCTCCCTCACCGCGGTGGGCGCGCTGGTCACCGGCTACGGCCTCGCGGTCGCCGTCGGTTCGCTGCCGCTGGCCCACCTCACCCGGTCCGTGCCGCGCCGGTATCTGATGGCCGTACTGCTCGCGGTGCTCGCGGCGGCCAGCTGGCTCTCCGCGCTCACGGCCGTGTCGTACGGCCTGCTGCTGGCCGCCCGGGTGGCGACCGCGCTGGCGCAGGCGCTGTTCTGGGCGGTGATGGGGCCGACCGCGGTCGGCCTGTTCCCGCCCGAGCGCCGGGGCCGGATCATCGGGCTGCTGTCGGTCGGCGGTTCACTGGCCACGGTGGCCGGAGTCCCCGCCGGCACATGGCTGGGCGGGCACAGCGGCTGGCGGGTGCCCTTCGCCGTGCTCGGGGCGCTCGCCGTGGTGTCGCTGGTCACGGTGGCCGTGCTGCTGCCGACCTCACGTCCGCGGGAGAGCCACGCGGCCTACGGCGCCGCCCCGGACCGGCGCCGGTTCGCGGTGGTGCTCGCCACCACCGCCCTGTCGGTGACGGGGGCGTTCACCGGGTTCACGTACCTCGTCGCCTTCCTGGACGAGGTGAGCGGGTTCGGGCGGGACGCGGTGAGCGCCGTACTGCTGGCGTTCGGGGCGGCGGGGCTGGCCGGGGTCGCGGCGGTCGGGCCGCTGCTGGACCGGTATCCGCGGGCCACGCTGGTCGTCCCGGTGACGGGACAGGTCGTGGCCCTGGTGGGGCTGTACGTGGCCGGGGACAGCCAGGTGGCGACCGTGGTGCTGCTCATGCTGCTGGGCGCCTCGGTGGCGCCCGCGTTCATGGCGACGCAGAGCCAGGTGCTGCTGGTGGCGCCGGGGCGTACCGAGACGGCGCTGGCGGCCAACTCGGCGGCCTTCAACGTGGGCGTGGCCGCCGGTGCCCTGCTCGGCGGAGCGCTGCTGCCCCTGACCGGGACCCGCGGCACGTTCCTGGCCGGGGCATCGCTCACTGTGGTGGCGTTGGTGGTGCTGTGCCGACCGGCGACCGTCGTCGCACGGTCAGCGGTGAAGGCGCCGGAGACAGGCACTGGATGACGACCGCATGTGTCTGCTCAGGGGGCGCCCGGGCCGGGCAGAAGTGACGCTACGGCTTACCCGTTGCTCCCCGACCTTCAAACACCGGGCCTCCGCAGGGTCTATCGTGTCCCGCATGTCCCTCCCGGAACTGATCCGCATCGTCTCCCGTGACTCGCCGATGGCGTTGGCCCAAGTGGAGCGCGTCAGAAGCGAGTTGGCCGCACTGTATCCCGGTGTGCGCACCGAGGTCGTACCGGTGAGGACCACCGGTGACAAGTGGATGGGCGACCTGTCGAAGGTCGAGGGGAAGGGCGCGTTCACCAAGGAGGTCGACGCCGCGCTGCTGGCCGGCGAGGCGGATCTCGCGGTGCACTGCGTGAAGGACGTGCCGGCCGACCGGCCGCTCCCGGCGGGCACCACGTTCGCCGCGTTCCTCGAGCGGGACGACATCCGGGACGCCCTGATTCACCCGGGCGGCCTCACCCTGGACGAACTCCCGGAAGGGACCCGGATCGGGACCTCCTCGGTGCGCCGGGTGGCGCAGCTGGCCGCCACCCATCCGCATCTGGAGTGCGTGCCGTTCCGCGGCAACGCCAACCGGCGGCTGGCGAAGCTGGCGGCGGGCGAGGCGGACGCGCTGCTGCTGGCGGTCGCCGGCCTGGAGCGCATCGACCGCCGGGACGTGATCACCGAGATCCTGTCCCCCGAGACGATGATGCCGCCGATCGGCGCGGGCATCCTCGCGCTCCAGTGCCGTGAGGGCGACACCGAACTGATCGACGCGGTCAGCGCGCTGGGTCATCCCGACACGTTCCGGGAGGCCACCGCCGAGCGCATGTTCCTGCACGTCCTCCAGGGCCACTGCAACAGCCCGATCGCCGGGTACGCGCGCGTGGACCACACCGGCGAACTCTCTCTGCGGGCCTGTGTCTTCACCGCGGACGGCAAGACGCGACTGAACGCCCACGAATGGGCGGGCCGCCTGGATCCGGCCACGCTCGGAACGTCGGTGGCGGTGGCACTGCTGCGTCAGGGCGCCCGCGAGATCATCGACGGCATCCCGCACTGAGTCAGGGGACCGGGCGCCGGGAGCGCGCACGGCTCAGGCCGTGCCTTCCTCCGCCTGGTCCCGCAGGAAGTTGCTGACCTGGCAGGCCAGGCCCTCACGGCCCGCACCCGCGTGCGCGGCCCCTTCGTGAAGACCGATGCCGCCGGCCCACAGCCGCCGGTCGGCCCACTCGTCGTCGACCCGCAGCTGGATCTGCACGTCGATCTGGCTCAGGCCGGCCTCCGGGGCCGCCGCGAACAGCACGGCGGTGGCGCGGCGCAGCGGGTAGACGTCGAAGCCCTCGATGAACTGCGAGTTCCGCCAGTCGATGAAGGCGCTCTCGCCGTCGGGGCCGATCCGCACGTCGATCTGGCCGTCCTCGAGGTGGACCGTCGGGTGCTTCTCGCCGCGGTTCTCCACTGTCACGCGGACGCTGAAGTAGGTGAGCCCTTCGGCGGCGTCGTCCCGCCCGCGCGGCGGCTCGGCCGCCTCCAGACGGTGGACGCGGACCCGCAGACCGGCATGCTCGTCGTACTCCTGCCAGTCCCCGACCACGTTCGGCTTGTACACAGTGCACCTCTTCGACCTCAGAGAGCTGCTTCCTATCTGTGTGCTCAATGCACTGTCAAATGAGCAGAATGCGCTGTGGCCAGGGAATTCGCCCCCTTTGATCGCTGATCAAGCCGTGCGCAGGAAGAATCCGCCAGACGGCCGGAAAAACGCTTTCACAGGCGTGCCGCACATCACGTTCCCCAGCCATGATCAACGGGCCAGCCGGCCGAGGAGCGAGGAGGCCGCGGTGATGCCGAGCGCGGCGGCCACGGCCAGCACCCCGAAGTCGAGCGCCAGATGGGCGGGCGTGCCGAGCAGCAGGCCGCGCAGGGCGTCGACTTCGTAGCTGAGCGGGTTCACCTTGCTGACGGCCTGGAGCCAACCCGGCATGACGGAGAGCGGGTACAGGGCGTTGGAGCCGAAGAAGAGCGGCATGGTGATGGCCTGCCCGATGCCCATCAGGCGGTCCCTGCTGAGCACGATGCCGGCGATGGTCATCGACAGGCAGGAGAAGAAGGCCGAGCCGAGGATCACGATCACGCCGACGCCGAGGAGCTTGAGCGGGTTCCAGGTCAGGGAGACGCCCAGCAGAGCGGCGATGACGATGACGACGACGGCCTGGATCAGCGACTTCACTCCGGCCGCGAAGGCCTTGCCGGTGGTCAGTGCCGAGCGCGGAGTGGGGGTGACCAGGAGCTTGTTGAGGATGCCCGCGTCCCGCTCCCAGATGATCTGGATGCCGTAGAAGATGGCGATGAACATCGCGGACTGGGCGATGATGCCGGGGGCGAGGTAGTCGATGTAGGGGATGCCCCCGGTGGGGATCGCCTTGATGCGGGTGAAGGTCTGGCCGAAGATCAGCAGCCACAGGGCGGGCTGGACGGCGCGGGTGTAGAGCTCGGTGCGGTCGTGGCTGAGCTTCTGGAGTTCGACGGCGCACATCGCCACGATCCGGGCGGGCAGCAGCCGCCATCCTGCGCGCGGCTGCGGGGGCTTCAGCAGCAGGCCGATGTCAGCCGACACGGTTCGCGGTGCGGCGGGTGCTTCGGACATCGCGGAAATCCCCTCCTTCGTCTTCGAGGCCGCTGCCGGCGACGTCCCGGAAGACGTCCTCCAGCGTCGGCAGAGTGTCGGTGCCCCGCTTCTCGGCCAGCCCCCGCCGGAGCTCCTCCGGGGTGCCGAGGGCGCGGACGCGGCCGCGGTGCATGAGGCCGACCCGGTCGCAGTACTGGTCGGCCTCGTCCATGTAGTGGGTGGTCACCAGAACCGTCATGCCGGTGGCCTCGCGTACGGCGTTGATGTGCTCCCACACGCCGGTGCGGGCGATCGGGTCGAGGCCGATGGTCGGCTCGTCGAGGATGAGCAGCCGGGGTGCGCTGACCAGGGCCTGGGCGAGTTCGAGGCGGCGGACCATGCCGCCGGAGTAGGTGCCGGCGAGCCGGTCGGCGGCGTCGGTGAGGTCTACGGCGGCCAGGGCCTGGGCGACCCGCTCGGCGCGTTCCCTGCGGGACACGTCGAAGACGCGGGCGAACAGGGTGACGTTCTCCCGGCCGGTCAGGTTCGCGTCGGCGGACAGCTGCTGCGGGACGTAGCCGAGCAGCCGTCGTACGGCCATGGCGTCCTCGGCGGTGTCGCGGCCGAAGACGTGGACCATGCCGGCCGGGACCGGGAGCAGAGTGGTGATGCAACGGATGGCGGTGGTCTTGCCCGCGCCGTTGGGGCCGAGCAGTCCGAAGACCTCGCCCTCCGCCACGGTCAGGTCCAGTCCGTCCACGGCCTTCGTGTCACGGAACGCGTAGTCGAGTCCGGTGCAGGAAACAGCGTCGGGTGTCATGACTCCTCGGCTTCCTCTTGCAGGGTGACGGCGAGGGCGCGCAGGGCCGGCAGCGCGGCCCGCAGGGCTTCCTGCTCGGCCGTGTCGAGCCGGGCGAGCTGCCGTCCGACGAGTGCGACACGCCGCTGCTTCCAGTCCCTGAGCCGCGCCTCGGCCTGCTCGGTGAGCAGCAGTCGCGCGGCGCGCCGGTCGGCGGGGTCGGTCTCGCGGACCAGGTGCCCCTCCTTGGCGAGCTGGTTGACCAGGGTGGAGACGGAGTTCCCGGCCAGGTGGAGCTCCTTCGCGGCCTCGGAGACGCCGATGCCGGGCCGGGACTCGACCAGGCGCAGCAGCTCGACCTCGGCGCCGCGCAACCGCGGCACCGTGAGTCCCGCGCGCAGTCTGCGCCTGAGCAGCCGCTGGACTCCGACGAGGGCGTCGGCCAGCTCTTCGGGAAAGGTCTCCTCGTCCATACGGCCGAGATTACCTCTGTGTCAGAGCTATCTCGACCAAGGGCGGGTCAAGCACATCTCGACCCCATACACACCCCTCTTGTGCCTATATCCGATGATCAGTAGCTTTTGTTTGCTTTCACCCGATAGCGGGAATCCTTATGCCAGTGCTTCGGACAGGAGGCACCTCCGTGGGAGCCCGGTGAGCGGGTTCCGGATGTTTCAGGGTCCGAGTGCTCTCCTCCCACGGTGTCTGTCCATCCAGCACCCGCTCAGGGAGGTGCGCGGCATGACCGTCGCCACCAGAACCAAGCCCCATCCGCATGACGACGCCCCCGACACCAACGCGGCGTTCGAGCGCCTGGCCGAGCTGCCGGAGGGCCCGGAGCGCAAGGCGCTGCGGGACGAACTGGTGGAGCTGTGGCTGCCCATGGCGGAGCGGATCGCCGTCCGCTTCCGCGGCCGCGGCGAGTCCCTCGAGGATCTCTACCAGGTGGCCGCCCTCGGCCTCGTCAAGGCCGTCGACCACTACGACCCGGCCCGCGGCAGCGCCTTCGAGGCGTACGCGGTGCCTACCGTGACCGGCGAGATCAAGCGGCACTTCCGCGACCACATGTGGACCCTGCACGTGCCCCGCCGGGTGCAGGACCTGCGCAACCGGGTCCGGCAGGCCTCGAAGGAACTGTCGCAGACCCCGGGAGAGGCGCCCACCGTGGCGGAGATCGCCGAACGGGCGCATCTCACCGAGGACGAGGTCCGCGCCGGTGCGGAGGCCCTGGAGTGCTTCTCGACGCTCTCGCTGGAGGCGGAGATGCCGGGCACCGACGGCTACGCCCTGGGCGACGCGCTCGGCGGCCCCGATCCCTCCTACGACGTCGTCGTCGACCGGGTCGCCGCCAGGCCCTGCCTGGAAGCCCTGCCGGAGCGCGAGCGGACCATCCTCTATTTGCGGTTCTTCCGGGGCATGACCCAGAGCGGGATCGCCGAGGAGCTCGGCATCTCCCAGATGCACGTCTCGCGCCTGCTCAGCACCTGCTTCGACCGGCTGCGCGCGGAGATCCTGGCCGACTCCGGCTGATCCGACCCCTGGACTCCGGGGGGCGCTGTCACTCCGGCGGCGCCCCCGGAATCTGTGTCGGGCCGTACTGGTCCAGGGCCTCTTCGAGCTCGACCCGGATCTCCTCGGGGATGTCTCCGGTCCTGCCCCAGATGAGGATGAGGTCCGCGACGTTGCGCAGCTTGATGTTGGTGTGCTGGGAGACGACCTTCAGCACGGCCCAGCCCTCGTCTGGGGTCACCCTGCCGAGCGCGACGACCATGCCGATGGCCTGGTCCACGACAGCATGGGAGGCGACCGCTTCCTTCAGCTGGTCGATCTCCTCCTGGAGCGCGAAGACCCGGTCCGGGTCCGCGGCGGGTTCCTCGGGTACGCCTGACACCTGTTCATCGTGTCACTCGGACGGCTCCTCGGCATCGGGCGCGAGGCCGTACGGGGCACCGTTTCGGTGACTCCCCCGGGGTACTCGGCAGGCGGCCGCAGCGGTTCCGGAACGACACTGGACGAAAGCCCCGCTGGCCGCAGCCCGACGAGAGCAGGACGCGACCGCCATGAACCACGACCCGAGACTCCCCGGCACGACCGCGGACGTCGTCTCCAGCCACCATGTGTTCGGAGCCCCCTGCTGGGTGAGCCTGACCTGCCGCGACCAGGCGACCACGGAGGACTTCTACGGAGCCGTCCTCGGCTGGGAGTGGAAGCCGGTCAAGCTCGGTGAGCGCTTCCGGGTCGCGCTGGTGGACGGCACGCCGGTCGCCGGTATCGCGGCCGTGGCGTCGATGTGGCAGATGGCGGTGGCCTGGACGCCGTACTTCGCGGTGCCCAGCGCGGACGAAGCCGTGGCCCGGGTCCAGGAGCGCGGCGCCACCCTTGCGGTGGGGCCGCTGTCCTTCCCGCCCGGGCGGGCGGCGCTGCTCTCCGACCGCGACGGCGCGACCTTCGGCATCTGGGAGGGCGAGCTCGTCGCCGACTGGGAGAGGTGGCGCCGGGCCCAGCCGGCCTTCGTGCGGCTGCACACCCGCGACGCGTTCGACGCGGCGATCTTCTACGGCGAGGTCCTGGAGTGGGCGACGGGGCGGCCCGGCTGCTGCGAGGTCGAGTACGAGGGCGGCGAGGTGGTGCTGCGCAGCGGCGGCGACGTGGTGGCCCGTATCGAGTCGGGGGCCCTGGGCTCCGCGCCGGACCCCTCGATCCGGCCGCACTGGCAGGTCCACTTCGCGGTCTCCGATGTGACGGCCTGCGCCAGGGCCGCCGAGGCACATGGCGGCACCGTCCTGACCAAGGACCACACCGAGGCCGTCCTGCGTGACCCCGACGGAGCCCAGTTCACGGTGACGTCACGGCGCAATCACTGAGCGCCTCGATCGCCTGATGCGCTCACAAGGGAGGGGCGCCGCGACAAAGATCGCGGCGCCCCTCCCTTTTCCGCTGTCAGCCGCCCCCGCGGGACGGCCGGGACAGCAGGACGAGACTCCTCGCCTGGACCGTCATCTCCGTGCCGGCCTTGTGCTCCGACTCGTCGGCGCCCTGGGGCTCCGCCGTGTCGAGGAGGGTCGTCCAGCGCTCGCCGTAGGCGGGGTCGGGGAGGCGGAAGTCGACGGGCTCCCAGTAGCCGTTGAGCAGCAGCAGGAACGAGTCGTCGACCACCCGCTGGCCGCGCGGGTCGGGTTCGGCGATGGCGTCGCCGTTGAGGAAGACACCGACGGAGTGCGCGTCGGACCGCTGCCAGTCGGCCTCCGTCATCTCGCGGGCGTCCGGCAGCTGCCAGACCAGGTCCGGCAGCGGCTGCCCCGCGTGCGTCACGGTCTCCCCGCGGAAGTAGCGGCGCCGGCGCAGCACGGGGTGTGCGGCGCGCAGCCCGATCACGTACCGCGTGAACGCGGCGAGTTCGCGTTGCTCATCGCTCAACGCCCAGTCGATCCAGGAGACTTCGTTGTCCTGGCAGTAGGCGTTGTTGTTGCCGCCCTGGGTGCGCCCGAGTTCGTCGCCGTGACCGATCATCGGGATGCCCTGGGAGAGCAGCAGCGTCGCGAGGAAGTTGCGCTGCTGACGGCCCCGGAGTTCGAGCACGGCCGGGTCGTCGGTCGCACCCTCCGCGCCGCAGTTCCAGGACCGGTTGGTGCTCTCGCCGTCCTGACCGCCCTCTCCGTTGGCCTCGTTGTGCTTGTCGTTGTAGGAGACGAGGTCGCGCAGCGTGAAGCCGTCGTGCGCGGTCACGAAGTTGACGCTCGCGCGGGGGCGGCGGCGGCTGTGCTGGTACAGGTCGGAGGACCCGGTCAGCCGGGAGGCGAACTCCCCGAGGGTGTGCGGCTCGGCGCGCCAGAAGTCCCGTACGGCGTCCCGGTACTTGCCGTTCCACTCCGACCACAGCGGCGGGAAGTTGCCCACCTGGTAGCCGCCCTCGCCCACGTCCCACGGTTCGGCGATCAGCTTGACGCGGCTGATCACCGGGTCCTGCTGGATCAGGTCGAAGAACGCCGACAGCCGGTCCACCTCGTGGAACTGCCGGGCCAGGGTGGCCGCGAGGTCGAAGCGGAAGCCGTCGACGTGCATCTCGGTGACCCAGTAGCGCAGCGAGTCCATGATCAGCTGAAGGACGTAGGGATGCCGCATCAGCAGGCTGTTCCCGGTGCCGGTGGTGTCGTAGTAGTGACCCCAGTCGCCGTCCACCAGCCGGTAGTACGAGGCGTTGTCGATGCCCCGGAAGGAGAGGGTGGGCCCGTTCTCGTTGCCCTCGGCGGTGTGGTTGTAGACCACGTCGAGGATGACCTCGAGACCGGCCGCGTGCAGCGCCTTGACCATCGCCTTGAACTCGGCGACCTGCTGTCCGCGGGTGCCGTGGGCGGCGTAGGCGTTGTGGGGCGCGAAGAAGCCGATCGTGTTGTAGCCCCAGTAGTTGGACAGGCCGCGGTCCTGGAGCACCCCGTCCTGCACGAACTGGTGCACCGGCATCAGCTCGACGGCCGTCACTCCGAGCGAGGTCAGGTGGTCGATCACCGCCGGGTGGGCGAGACCGGCGTAGGTGCCGCGCAGTTCGGGCGGTACGTCGGGGTGGGTGCGGGTGAGCCCGCGGACGTGCGCCTCGTAGATCACGCTGTCGGCGTAGGCCCGGCAGGGCGGGGTGTCGTCGCCCCAGTCGAAGGCCGGGTCGGTGACCACGCCGAGCATGGTGTGCCCGGCGCTGTCGGCCTCGGGGGTGACCAGCGAGGGGTGGGTGTCCGTCTGCCCGTCGACCGCCTTGGCGTACGGGTCGAGGAGCAGCTTGGAGGGGTCGCACCGGTGTCCGAACTCGGGTTGCCAGGGGCCGTGCACCCGGTAGCCGTACCGCTGCCCCGGTCCGACCCCGGGCAGATAGCCGTGCCACACGAATCCGTCGGCCTCGGTCAGCGGGACAGTGCGGTGGCCGCCCTTGTCGTCGACCAGGACGAGTTCGACGCGCTCGGCGACCTCGCTGAACAGCGCGAAGTTGGTGCCCTCGCCGTCGAAGGCGGCGCCCAGCGGGTACGGGCGCCCGCTCCAGGCGGGCACCCGCTTGCCGTTCCTGTCCGGCTTCTTCCTGGATGCCGGCACGTCAGCACCCGCCCTCGGCGGCAGCGGCGGCCAGGGCCGCGACCGGCAGTTCGCGCGGCACCTGGAGGACCTCCCGCAGGCTGGGCTCGGGCGCGGTCGGCACGAGCGGGACGCGCTCCCCGGAGCGGGCCCGCTGGGAGAACCAGATGACCTTGCTGCCGGTCTCCGTGGCGCAGCAGCCCCAGCCGTCGCTCATCACGGCGATGCGTTCGAGGCAGGCGCGCAGATCCAGGTCCGGGCGCAGGTCGCTGTCGTTCTCGCCGACGGCCGTGATGAGGTGCTGACCGTTCCACCACAGCTCGATCGAGGTGTTCTTGTCCGTCGCGTGCTCGTCGATGGCCTTCAGCAGCAGGACGGCACCGCGGCAGACCGGCTCGACCAGGGTCTCCAGGTCCCAGAGCCGTAGGTGGGCGGCCAGGATGCGCCTGACCTGTCCGACCCGTTCCGGGCTGACCTCCACGTCGAGGTGGTAGTAGCAGGGGACTGCGGTCTTCATCGTCGCTCGCTCCTCACCGGCGAAGCTCCCGCTCCTCCCGGCCCCCGCGGGACCGGGCCCCGAAACACACGGAGCGTGAGCGCTGTTCGCTTCAGAGTCACTCCAGAGTGGGAGTGCTACGCCATTCGTGCAACACGAGCGGTTCCTGAGGCGCGTGTTGCCGGTGTCGGCCGACTCGGCCTGGTCTCATCCCGTTGAAGATCCAACAAGACGCTGAGTCGTTACCCGTGCACCATGAGTGAAGATCCCGCGAGTCCCGGGATCTTCCCCGGTCCCGAAAGGTGAAAGGCGCCATGCTGCTACCGGCCAAAGCCGAAGTCGCCCGGCAACTGCGGCGCTACCGCGCATGGGAGCGCCGCATGCTCGCCTCCCCCGCCGACCTCACCGTCCGGAGCACCTTCGAGGACTCGGGCTACACGCTGTGCGTTCTGATGGGCAAGCGCTGTGCCCGCGAGGCCGCGGACGCCGCCGAGCGCTATCTGCGGAGCAGCGTGATCGCCTACTTGCAGGAGACGAGCGACCTCCCGCACACGAGCGCCGCCGTCCGACGGGGTCCACCGAGATCGGCGGAACGTTCCCCCGCGGGGAGGTAAGCACCTTCCGGCGCAGCTTCGATCCCCGGCCGGGCGCACCCTGTGCCCGGCCTCGAGCACGGCGGAGGCGAGAACATGAGCACCACCCCGGCCATCGGCCGTATCCCGGTACGCGACGTCCGTCCTGCCGTCGAGTCGGGCAGGCGCCCGGCGAAAGCGGTCGTGGGCGAGACGTTCGAGGTCACCGCCACCGTGTTCCGCGAGGGACACGACGCGGTCGCCGCCAATGTCGTCCTCACCGACCCGGAGGGCCGGCACAGTCCCTGGACCCCCATGCGGGAGCTGGCCCCGGGCAGCGACCGCTGGGGCGCCGAGGTGACCGTCGACGTCGAGGGCCGCTGGACGTACCGCGTGGAGGCCTGGAGCGACCCGGTGAGCACCTGGCGGCACACCGCGCGCATCAAGGTGCCGGCCGGTATCGACACGGGGTCGGTCCTGGAGGAGGGCGCCGAGCTCTACACCCGTGCCGCGGCGGGCGTCACGGAGGAACCGCAGCAGGCGGTGCTGCTGGCCGCCGCGAAGACACTCGCCGACGACTCGTTGCCGGTCGCCACCCGTCTGGCGGGTGCGCTCACCCCCGAGGTGGACGCGGTGCTGGCGCGTCATCCGCTGCGGGAGTTGATCACGGCGTCGGAGTCGTTGCCGTTGCTGGTGGAACGGGAGCGGGCGTTGTTCGGCTCGTGGTACGAGTTCTTCCCGCGTTCCGAGGGCACCCCGGAGCGGCCGCACGGCACGTTCCGGACGGCGGCGCGGCGG